>JAAZMQ010000381.1 GCA_012798745.1 Bacteroidales bacterium | reverse complement strand
CTGGGAACAATTGAAGAAACGCTGCCTGATGCAATATTAGACAACAAAAGTATTAGAATAAAGGAACAATTGAACGAATATGATAATCCTGTTCTTATCAAGTATCATTTCAAAAAATAGTATTAAAAGTAAACCAACTATTGTAAAAAAGATGCAGCATCAATTGAAAAAATAAGACGGTATTAAGAAATAAAGACCTTTACAATGATGATCACCAAAATAACATTTGCCCTTGCACTCCCGGTAACCGCAGGTTACGGAGTGAGCAAAAGTATGAATGACAATGCCGATCTTTCTCTGTTGGCATTGAGTAATGTGGAGGCATTAGGACAAACTAGTGGAGAAGATGTTGTATTACCTGTGGCCAATATGAAGGGCGCTGTTGGGCAGGTTTTCCAACCCCATCAGGACTTTATTTTAACTGTTATTTTACAGGATTGCAGAGGGATTATTGTGTTTGGAATCCTTTTGGTATTTAGTTACATACTTTTTATCACTAGTGTCCCATTAAAATTGGGACTTTATTAATAATCAAATAAACTTGGGTCATTAGGTCTAAATCGTTCTTTGTCATTTTGAAATTTAGTTTTGTCAAAGAGGTCTCTAAGATGAGTTTTATCGGTCAACGAGATGCTTAATATCTGAAGAATCTCGTATGTGCTTCTGTCAAGTTTCATGTCGTGTTGAACGATTGCCACAAGGCAGTAGGCGCATATTGCAGCATAGATTTGAATGCGAACGGCATTCTCGGTTGTACCCCAAAACTTCTTGATTTTAAGATGCTGTTTCAGCCATTTGAAGAAAAGTTCTATTTGCCACCTGTTTTTGTAAAGTTCGGCAACCAGATGTGAAGAGATGTGCATTGCATTTGTCAGAAATACAAATTCACGCTCCTGTTCTTCATCCCAATATCTTACCCAACGAAGAGGCTCAGGATAGTATTGCTTCGGATAAAAACCCGTTAATTCGATTGTTGCATCTGAAAGCACGTTCTTCTGTAACCTGCGCTTCCACTTGATGGACTTGTATTGCAGGTTCTTCTTTGCACGGACAACGAAGTAGGCGCCTATTTGGTGAATCCTGTACAACATTTTAAAGTTGTTGTAAGCACGGTCAAATATGTAATATGATCCGGACTCATAAGGAATTTCTTTCATCGCTTTTGAATCGTGTACTGCTGCATCGGTGATGTGAAAGAATGCGGGTATCTGTGTTTCCAAATCATATAAGGTGTGTACTTTGATGCCACCTTTCGTCCTGCGAAATTTAGCCCACCAGAAAACTGCCAGACACAAGTCAATTGTTGTAGAATCGAATGCAAACACGTCTCCATCGAGTTTGAAGATATCCATAACACGCTTCTGTCTTGCTTCGTTCATAAGGTGATAGGCATATTCTTCAAAAATGCGATGGTCCCTGTCTTGATTGGCTCTTGCAAGAGATGATCTTGAAACGTTTCTGCCCATTCCTAAATGATAGCATTTGGAGTTGTGAGCTTCAAGAGCAATAATCAAATCTCTCAGACTTTCTCTATTAGACAATTGACCAAACATTAGAGCAAGAAGTTGATTCCAACAAGTGAGATGTTTCACATATTTGTCGCCATCATATTTGTGAACGATGTAATTGAATTTGTTCCTATCCAAGAAAGCGACCAGCTGAGCGAACACGAATTTATCTTTATGCATTTGCAATCCATATTAGGATCACAAAGATGAGAATTCAAATCCGTTTAATCGAAAATTGTATACAACTAACTAAATTTCAAATATTTCAAAGAGCTATTGTAGATTTTAATGGGACAGCAATGACTTTTTATATATAAAGGTGTGTCAAAAGTGCTATTCTATGATCTAACAAAAATCGGAAATTTTTACGAAGATAATAGAAAAAAGAAGGGTACATTATTCTCACGTAACCATTATTGTTTCATGCTACTGCTAGCAGTAGTTAAACAGGCGCAGAAAACATGCAAGTACGCTATTGACATTTAGTTTTGACTTTTATGAGTACTTTTTGTCTTGCGCAAAAAGTAATTGAGATCATATCTAATTAGGAATAGCTAGTTAAGAAATTTGTTAATAGTAGCTCAAATCCAGAGAATTTTTAAGCTTCGTTTTATTGATATACAGATATGACTGATTTTTTTAGTAAGTTCAAAAATAACGGATATATTATTTTCGACATACCTTTGCCTATTTAAAAAAATTAATATAATGAAAGTACTTTTTATACTCTTTTTGTTCTCTTTTGTTTTTTTGTTGGATGGTTGTAATACAGAAAATACTGAAAAAAGTTACACTATTCATGCTGACTTTGACAAGGAAAACAAAGTGTCATTTTCAGATATTTTCGCAAAAATTGAATTGATTCCTTTAGAAACCAACGAACAATCCTTAATTAAAAACATTACAAAAGTAGTTGTTCATGATAATAACTACTACCTGTTGGATTATCAGAGATCGGAAATATTAACGTATGATTCTGCCGGCAATTTTCTATTTAAAATAAGCGACAGAGGAGAAGGTCCTCAAGAATATATTAATATTAGTGATTTTAGTATAGATAAAAACACACAAAAACTGTTGTTATTATCTGCAGTTAATAACAGTATGTATGAATACGACTTGAGAGGGAATTTTATCAAAAAATATAAATTACCCAACATAGTCGGAGCATACAAAAGTTTTCTACTTTTGAACGCTGACACAATAGCTTTTTTTACCTTTGACTTTAATAATAGAGTTAAATTATATTCAAAAAGTAGAAATGCAATAGTTAAAGAATTATTTCCCGAGAAAGACAATATACTTAACAAGTTTAGCTACTACGAATTTCCATATAAAAATTATTTTCATCGTTCCGCCTCCAACATTCTTTACAAGATTGAATCTGATGGGAACATCGTTAACGGATACAGTTGGGATTTTGGAAAAGTAAACAATAGCAAGAAGCAGATTAAAAACTTGGAAAAACTATCTTCTAACGAGATACACAACTATTTTTACCAACTTATCAACTCAGAAATAATAAATCATATAACCATATTGCATGGAGGAAATTCAAAATATCTTTTCACTCAAATTTGGAGAAAAGGGAAACACATTAATATTTTTCACGATAAGACGAATGATAAAAATTATATATTCGAAAAAACAATAGAAAATGCAACGTTTCACCCATTATCCTGGTATGAAGATTATGTTATTGGTTATTATAGTGATGAATGGGGAACAATTGAAGAAACACTGCCTGATGCAATATTAGACAACAACAATATTAGAATAAAGGAACAATTGAACGAATATGATAATCCTGTTCTTATCAAGTATCATTTCAAAAAATAGTATTAAAGAAAACCATTATGATAAAAGAAAATTTTCAGCAGGCTTTAAGGCCAAAGT
>JAAZMQ010000114.1 GCA_012798745.1 Bacteroidales bacterium | reverse complement strand
CCGAAGAAATGCGCAAAGTGTATCAGAACGTTTGGTTTAAAAATTTCGACCCTGAAAAAGGTACCGTAGAAATATATAACGAGAATTTTTTCATCGATTTAAGTCAGTACGATTTCTTCTATACCATTAAATCTGAGGGTAAAAAGCTGAACGAAGGAAAGCTCACAATAAATGTGCAACCTCAGAAAACCGAAAAAGTAACCATCCCGAATTTCGCTTCTCTTGCTAACTCAAATAAACAGTTGAGTATCGTTTTCGAAATGAAACAGAGAGACAACATCCGACTTATTCCTGCCGGATGGGTTGTCGCACGTGAACAATTTACAGTGAACAATTTTCCTAAATTACAGCTTGCCTCTCATCTTAAACCGGCTACCATAAAAGAGGACGAAACATCGATAATAGTAAGCGGAAGCAATTTTAAAGCAATTTTTGATAAAGAAAGTGGAATGCTTACCTCATATAAAGTGAATGGAACAGAATACATAAACAACGGTTTCGGACCTCGTCCATTCTTCTGGCGGGCACCAACCGATAATGATTATGGAGCCCGACTTCCAAAACAATTAAATGCATGGGAAAAAGCCAGCTATCAAGAACTGAAAGCAGAAGATTTTAAAGTAAATCAAGGGGATAAGACAACCGTCAGTGATCGATATACTTATCCACAAACCCATGCAATAAATACGGTAACATATACCATTTATAATAATGGGATTATTCGTGTGGATAACCATTTTGACGCTTCGAAATGCGATCTACCATACATTCCAAGAATCGGAATGAGAATGCAGTTACCCAATTACATCACAAATGCAGAATATTATGGCCGAGGACAGTGGGAAAATTACGATGATCGTAAAACTTCAGCGTTTGTAGACCGATATTCGTCCCAAATCAAAGATATGGTTACCAAATACATACGTCCACAGGAAAATGGCCATTATGTAGATATCAACTGGTTAGCTCTAACGCAATCTTCGGATAAAGGACTACTGTTTGTTGCAGATGAAACATTTGAATTCAATGCTTCAAATTATTTACTGGAAACCGTATCCGATGGAGAAGAACTTTATCTGGATGCACCAGTAGGAGCAGCTCCACGTCCCAAACACATCAACGATTATAAACCCTCACCACTGGTAGATTTGTTTATCGATTACCGCATGCAGGGCGTTGGCGGAAACAACAGTTGGGGTGCATTACCACTGGATCAATATATGATTAAGCCCTCTTCTACCCCTGTAGATTATGGTTTCACAATCATTCCTATTAAAAACAAAAAAGAAATAGACGGTTATTTTAAATAAATAGGTTCTTTATAGAATTAAAAAACGGATGCATCAAAAAAGACTGCATCCGTTTTTTAATTCTTAAGTTTACACTAAGATTTCTTTAATAATACCTCTTCAATAACTTCCTTCAAAACATCTTTGGGTAATGCACCTTGTGCCATCTGAGGATTTTCGTTCATCGGACAGAACAACAATGTAGGAATACTACGAATGCCAAAATCAGCAGCCAGTTCCTGTTCAGCATCAGTGTCTACTTTATAAATATAAATCTGCCCCTCATACTCTTGAGCAAGCTCTTCCAGAATAGGTGCTATCATTTTGCACGGTCCACACCAATCTGCATAGAAGTCAATAATACAAGGCTTGTCACCTAGATATACCCATTTATCGGGATTTTGCTCATAATTAGCCACTTTTGTTAAAAAATCGGCTTTTGTTAAATAAATTGGTTTTGCCATAGAATTGTCTGTTTTTTGTGAATTTATTTCTTGTTTCGGCTTACCCACCTTTCCGGCAGATGTTTTCTCTTTGTTTCCTTTATGATTACTACAAGAGAAAAGCAATAATCCGGAAGTTAGGATTGTGATAAGAATTTTTGTCTTCATTCGCTTTATTATTTATACATGTTAAAGTTGGTGTTGTTTATTGATAAGGCATAATAATCTCTCAAGCACAACAAATAGAAAAAGTTATTTATAACAATTTAAAGTAGTATGTAAGTTTAGCTTCAATAATACGATGAGCAGAACGTGAATAATAATCCTCACGACGGTTATTGAGAATATCGCCCAACCCAAAATAATACCTCCCTTCCAAATCAAAATCGCCAATACCGGTTTTCAACGCAAATCCAATACCGGCTATAATTCCGTAATCAAATTTATGAGAAGCATTTTCATATCGTTCTTCAGGAACAGCAAAGGAATTCTCTTCAACTGATTGTTGTTGTGCAATATCATCGGCCAAGGCTTCGCTCATCGAAGACGACTCGCTTAAAAGATAGCTTATTTGAGGACCTATATTGAAAATAAATCGACTATTATTTCCAAAATAAATATGTGTCATAAAGGGCACTTCAAAATAATTAAGTGTGCGAGTATAACTGTATTCGGGGTTGTTTTCGTAGTCTTCTGTCCAACCGCGTTGTACAAAGTTCATTTCAAGTATTAATCCCAAATGTTTCTCAGAAATATATTTTGCCGAAATTCCTCCCTGAAAACCATTATGCGTCTTCTGACTCACTTTAGGTACAAAATCAACGCTCGAAAAAGTCATTCCTCCTCCTGCACCCAAAAAAAATTCCTGTTTAAAATCGGTCCTTTGTGCAAAAAGCATAAAACCGCATAAGATTCCCGGTATAATCAACAAAAAACGTTTCATCGACTTTTATCGAATTTTACAACTTTGAAATCAGGACTATAATAAACCAAATACAATCCGGTATTAATAAACCCACCCCAATTGTTTACCCTTTCAAAATTAAAAGCAAACTGAATAGTTTTTACACGAAGATGATGAATATTTTGTTCAAAATTCAAACCATAACGATAAAGCGCGGTCAAGAAAAACAAACCTGTATCATAACCGAGCATTGCGTAACGTGGATAAATATTCATTAAATCTCTTCTGTACCATTTCCTGAAATTGGAAATAAACTCCTTTGTTTCAATATCACTTTCATCTACGAAAAAAGAAGAATAAATATAGGTTCCAAACCTGTGATAATCGGTTTTAAATCTTGAATCGTACGTCTGCCACTCAGGATAACCAAATAAACGAATCGTATAATCGGTATTGTTTTGTTGAATCTTTTTTAATGCTTCCAATGTTTGTTGCAACGCAGAAGCCTCGGCCGAAGTAGGTATAATGATATTCTCTTGGTTCGTTACCAGTAAAGGAAGGAGCGTCTCTTCTAGCAAATTATCTATTGTAATAACCTTATAACGAATATTGTTCTGTTTCAGATCGCCCTGTAAGGTATTAATAAAATCATCTTTATCTGTTTTCCCCTTCACTTTCAAGAAAACGACATTATCATTCCTGAATGTTTCTCTAAAAACACTCGATGCCTTGGAATAAATATAAGATTGTGGCGAATTTACCTGAAAAATATTGCTGTTATTCAGCACTTCGGTATTTTTCGACGAAAAGGGAATTACATATTTTATATTATGGAACTTCGAAAAATCGGATAAAATTTTAATTTGTTCATCGGAAACACCTCCAATAATCAAATTCAACGATTTCATTTCTAAAGTCTCAAGCAAACTTTTCAGTTTTTT
>JAAZMQ010000113.1 GCA_012798745.1 Bacteroidales bacterium | reverse complement strand
GCCATAAAGATAGTGTATTTGCATACATTATGGGCGAACAAGGCAAAAACTTTCAGAAAAAACGTTACAGTACGCTCACTTTCGATCTGATAGCAAAACATGTATCGTCCTGATTTTTGTTTGCATTCACTGTAAACGTGACAAGACAACCGATTACATTACCAAGTCCGCACCTTCCTCGCACCAAGGCTGCACCATCCTCGCACCATCCTCGCTCCAAGGCTGCACCAACCTTGCTCAAATTCCGCACCGTCAACACACGTGAATTCCGCTTCATATGCAGAAAAGCCCTACCCCGACCCCACAGAATCCGGAACGCTTGTCCCTGCTTAGGAGCAAGCATGAAGCGAAGGAAGAGCGAAGAAGCTCCACCAAAACCCTATAAAAAAACACAGAAACGTTAATTAATTTTAAAAAATTACAAATTTAGCAGAAAACAAGAAGATCGGCAAGGTGAAAACCCCTGCCGGTCGAAATTGCAGCCGCGATGCTTCGCCGTCAACAAGCCGAAAACATCCTATCGGCACGCGAAAAAATAATGAAAAGCGCAGCAACTTCAGTGAAAATGGAGCACAAACGTATCAAGGAAAGGTTAGAAAAGGGAGTGAAAGAAAGGACAAAAAAATTGGTAATCGGAAAAGTGGAATTACTAACTTAGCCGGGACACAGAGTTAAGCATAAAAGCTTATTTTTGTGGTATGAGAAAACAAAAAACACATGTTGACAACACATTCAAAGAGAATACGGTCAAACTTGGTTTAGAACGCAAGAATGTTTCCGAGCTTGCACAGGAATTGGGTATTGCCCCCTTTCTTTTATATCGTTGGCGGAAAGAGTTCCGGCAAAAAGGAAATTGTTGGAATAATGCTTATGAGAGACATTAGTTCTCATTTATCTTATTCATTTCCTTTTGATCTGATTCATTCTTTTTTAACTTGCGTACAAATAGGCTCACAATAAATGTTCCAAGTAACCAACATATAATTACTAATGTTTTATCTAAGAACATTTTGGTAATCAATAGATAAACTCCAAACGCAATTAATAAAAGACCTTGATACACCACATCCTTTTTTTTCTTTCTGTCTGATGATTTAGTCATCCGGCTTAATTTAAATACAGAAATACAGAGGCCTGCCAGAATTAACAGCAACGGAATCCAATACAATTCAATAAAATCCATAATTCATTTTTTTATAAGGTGAATATTTATTTAATAAAAACCGAACACTCTTGCTTAGTGATGATAGCGGTGTAATGGTACCGCCTGTAGCGCTCAAAAGGGTACCGGTTATAGCGGAGCAAAGGGTACCGCTCTAAAGCCTGTAAACATATACCGCAAAAGTAATTTATTTTTTCTCTCTGCGTCTCATCCACTCGCCTTTTTTATGCAAATGTTTTCATAAAAAAGGCAAAAGTTACAGGATGAAAAACAGAAAAACCATTTTCAATGGAGAACCGTAGAGAAAATGCTGCACTTTCAGTTACCGTTAACAACAGTTTAATTTACGCTACCAAAATTTAAGCTTAAGTTGTGAACTACCCCTTTTTAGGACAGTCTTTGATTAGACTGCTAAATTAGTGATTTATGTATACAATGTTAGTATACATTTTTATAAGTGATTAAGAGGTATTAATTAGTGTCTGCCTCTTTTTCGGATAAAGAACCTAATAGCTCCACGAGCTCTTTAAACGTCCGATTCATCAACAACATCTTGAATTTTACGAATGATTTCTGACACATCTGCACTTTCAACCTTGTCCTCAATTGTTGAATAAATAACATTTATGGCATTCTTTCTTGGTGCATACAGGTTTAAAAGCTTATCAGGTTTAAGGCTTTGAATTTCTTAAATACCTACTATAATTCTATCTAATGCAACAATACCCTCATCCCCTCAGTTATGCGTTTCCATTTGTGGAAATACTCATACTTTCCTATTTTCAATTACTTTCTAACATACTTCTCATAAAAGAGATGTAGTCCTCTAATGTATTGTTATAAAAAACCTTTCTTATACTTGGTTGATGCGGAAAAGGGAAAAAATCTCTTCCCAGTTTGTTTTCATTTGCAGGCGAAAATCTGAAATTGGCATCGGTTGTTTTTTTCTTTAAATTGTAATCCCAATAATCATGAACTTTCTCTTTTTCAGTTGTAAGTAGTTGTAATACTGGTTCGCCGAATGTTATTATTTGAACGTCACTATAAACATCAATCTCTTGTTTCAGTAAATCCAAATTTGGTTGCAAATGAGATTTTAATACTTCAGGTGTATTTGCAGGTGGTAAAGTATAAAAATACTTATAAAGGTTTGTAGCATAAACATTTTCGATATTTATTTCCAAGAGCGTACAAATTCTATCCACATAAGTTCTTAAGGAATTAATCTTGTCGAGATTAAGGGTACAAGAAATATTTTTACGTGAATTTATATTTTTTATTGTTGGATCTTGCCCGATAATAATGAGTTTTATTTCAGCTTTGCCTTTAAACGAAGGAATAATTGACAAAGTATCATCAATTGGATTTATATCAAAATCCATCGATGATTTTATAGCATTTCTGATTTTTAATGCTTCTTCAACTATATTCATAACCCAAATATTTATACTTCTATTTGTCTACTCATTAGTCTTGGTAACAATAT
>JAAZMQ010000112.1 GCA_012798745.1 Bacteroidales bacterium | reverse complement strand
GTTGTTCCTTCGGAATATTCGCATGCAATGGGTAACTCCAACGGCAATCTCGATTTGCAATGGCAGGCTATTTATAAATGGCCGAATTTGCAAGGCGGATATATTTGGGATTGGGTTGACCAAGGAATGGATGCCGTTGATTCCACAGGAATTCATTATTGGAAATACGGAGGAGATTACGGGAAAAATATGCCGAGCGACGGCAATTTTCTTTGCAACGGCATCGTAAACCCCGATCGCACGCCGCATCCGTCTATGGCGGAGGTGAAATATGTTCATCAGGATTTTGCTTTTGATGCCGTAGATATGCAAAAGGGCTTATTTCGAGTGGAAAATCGGCTGTTTTTCACCAATACGGACGATTACGACATCTATTACAACGTGACCGAAAACGGGAAAGCGATAGCGAAGGGGATAGTGGATATTGAACTCGAACCGCAGGAAACGAAAGAAATTGCACTCCGTTTGCCCGATGTGAAGGCAAAACCCGGAAGGGAATATTTTGTGAATTTCAATGTGGTGTCGAAAAAAGAAAAACCGGGAGTGCCTGCGGGACATGTTGTTGCTTGCGAACAGTTTAAGTTGCCTTTCACCATAGAAAAGAAAACATATGAGGCACCTTCGGCACCCAAATTGTCGTTTACTACATCGGGTGACCGCGTAATCGTGAGCTCCGGGAAAGTGAATTTTGTTTTCGATAAAAAAATCGGTCGGGTAACCTCTTATCGGGTTGACGGGAAAGAGTTTTTCGATAAAGCTTTCGGTATTCAGCCCAATTTTTGGCGAGGACCCACGGATAACGACTATGGCAATGCCATGCCCGGCCGGTTGCATATCTGGAAAGAGTCGAGCAAAAATTTTTATGTAACCGATGCCACAGCCGGTTATCAAGGAGAAAATGTGGTATTGGAAACCACATATCTGCTTGCCGCAGGCAATCTGTACATCGTAAAATATACCGTTTTCCCTACGGGAATTGTGAAAGTTGACGTGGAATTTACTTCTACCGATATGCAAAAGGAAGAAAGAGCGGCGGTTTCGGAAGCTACAAAACTGGCTACTTTTTCTCCTGAAGCAACTGCTGCACGAAAGGCTTCGTCGGAATTGGTGGTACCCCGGATTGGTGTTCGATTCAGGCTTCCTGTGAAAATGCACAAGGTTACCTATTTTGGACGAGGACCGGGCGAAAACTATATCGACAGGGCTTCCGGTTCCAAAGTAGGATTGTACGAAACCACAGCCGAAGACATGTACTTCCCGTATGTGCGTCCTCAAGAAAACGGGCATCGCACCGATACCCGATGGGTGGCTTTGACAAACGGAAAAAACGGATTGTTGGTTGTTGCGGATTCTACCATCGGATTCAATTCCTTACGTAATAGTGTGGAAGATTTCGATTCGGAGGAAAATAAAAATCGACCGTATCAGTGGAACAATTTTTATCCCGATGAAGCGGACGACAAATCCAAGGAATTGAAACGAAAAGGATGGGATAGCCCCGAGAACAAAATGCCTCGTCAGACCCATATCAACGATATTAAACCGCGTGATTTTGTGGAAGTATGCATCGATATGAAGCAACAGGGTGTTGCCGGATACAACAGTTGGGGTGCCCGCCCGCTTCCGGAATACAGTATTCCTGCAAACAAAAATTATACGTGGGGATTTACGTTGATACCCGTAAAAAATGCTGCCGATAGAGATGAGAAATCGGTGTTGAAGTATTGAGAACCATTTGAGGTGTTAAAAACATGTATTGCCCCTTTTTAAGCGAGAATTTAAAACGGAATTTTTTTCTGCTCTCGAGAATTCCTGAGAGAGGGGCAATATGTTGTTTTTTTTTTCAGTTTTTTCGAAAACTTCTGAATGAGATTTTATTCCACGTCAGGAAAAGGAAGGATCGGGTACGAAAATTTTATCCTTTGTCGGAATATGGGATAGGAATGTACGAAAATTTTACCCCTTTTCTGAAGACTTGCGTTAACAATTACTAACTTAAATCCTCCGTCGGAAAACTCAACAAGCCTAAAAATAAATTTAACTCCCTATCGGAAAACCAGATTTGCACACTTTACTTTGTTTTGTGCAATAGCGACTCTGTTTTAACGGCAAATCCCCCTCCTTTGTTAAGGAATGTTATTAGAAAACACGAAAAACAATGTTTTTATGTTCATCGGAAAATCCGACGGAGGATAAAAAAACTTTTCACCCTCGTCGGAAAACGATTTTTCAAGCAAATCGAACGTTTTTTTATCACCCATCGTTCAGAAAATCAGCAAATAATAAGCAAACACACCATAGATAATTTGAATTCAGTTCTCATTCTTTGAATGGTTATTGGCAAATTATTGTTGATCCCTTCCTTAACGGTTATTACGATTATTGAATGGCATACAGGACTTTTTTAATCGCAAAGGCGCGATTTCCGAAAGGGGGATGAAGAAAAAAGCATTTTACGTACTGCAGCAGTTTTATCGACATAAGGAAGAGGAATTTGACGTTAAAGATCATTAGCAGCAACGACGAAAGTGTAAAAATCAGGAATTTTCGTGTAAATTTGTATCAAATACAAACAAAATGGCACGAAAAAAGTTATCTCAATCGCAAATAGCGTGTATTATTCTTCTTTGGGTTGCCTTGGTTGTTTATATTCTTACTATAGAAATTTCAACCCAAACAATTATAGCTGTTATTTTCTCCGGGGCATTCATATTTGTTCCTATTTACAAAAGTCTGAAAAAATAGGATATTTCATGTTACCCCGCATCGCTGCAAATTCGTTTTCGTAAATTTTTTTTATTGCAGTATTTGCGCTATTTTTGCAAGCTGTTAGAAGCATAGAAAAAAGGATGGTCCGGTAGCTCAGCTGGATAGAGCAACAGCCTTCTAAGCTGTGGGTCGTGGGTTCGAATCCCGCTCGGATCACTGTAATAATCAAACACTTATCTAAATGTTTAGGTAAGTGTTTTTTGTTTTGG
>JAAZMQ010000111.1 GCA_012798745.1 Bacteroidales bacterium | reverse complement strand
TCCCATTGGATGACGAAATATTTAAACCCGGAACTAATCCTTGCAAAGCTTGTGTAACATTCACTACAGGCCTTGACTCAATCTCTCTTGAACTTGCCGTACTGACCGCACCTGTTAAATTCACTTTCTTTTGTGTACCAAAACCAACCACAACCACTTCTTCCAACATCTCGGCTTCTTCCTCCATCACAACGTCTATTGACGTTCTTCCATTCACCGGTATGCGTTGCGTCTTCATTCCTACATAGGAAAATTCCAGCGTAGCATCTGTCGGAACATTAGACAAAGTAAAAACACCATCCATATCGGTTATTGTCCCCATGGATGTGCCTTCAACCCGAACGGTAACACCGATAAGCGGCTCGCCCTTTGTGTCTTTTACCGTTCCTTTTACGGTAATCTGCTGGGCAAACATCGCAAGGGAAATTATCCACATAAATGCCAATAATATCCCTTTTCCAAAACTAAATGAAATCTTTTTTTTCATTTTCATGTTTTTAAATTGAATTTTTTGTTAAACAAAGAATTATTGTATGTCATCAATTCAAACGATACAAAATTAGTTATTTCAAAAAAATATTAACTCCATTTATCATTCAAAAAGGTTGAATTAAAGACAATGTACTCATTTTAAGCAAAATATACTTAAAGAAAAATCAACCTAAAAAAATCCTTTCCCATTTCATCGTTCATAAAAAAGTTACTATATTTGAAAAAAAGAGAATGAAATGAAGCATTATTTTAGCTATTTATCGATAAAAAAATATAGTGCCGTTTTGCTACTCTTCCTTTGGTTGAAGGGAATAAATGCGATTGATGCAGCTAACCCAAAAAAACAGACAACAACACGAGAACAGGTTATACAAAAAGAAAAGATTGCACAAAAAAAGCATGTTCCGTTAACGTTCAGGCAACTCTCCACCTTCGACGGTCTCCCCACCAACGAGGTGCAGAAAGTATATCAGGATAAAGACGGATTCATTTGGCTCGCCACGCGATATGGACTATGCAAATACGATGGTTACGAAATAAACATCTTTACCCGACAATTAGATAATCCAAACTCCTTATCGAACAACAATATTCTGTGTTTAGCCGAAGATCACAACCATCATTTGTGGATCGGAACACAGGACGGCCTAAACGTTCTGGACAAAAAAACCGGAAACATACAAAGAGTACCTGTACCCGGCATTCCCAATCCTATCGTTGCCTGTATCCTGGTGACAAGCAACAACGAAATATGGCTGGGACTCGACGAAGGGTTGTTTAAATATTCTCTTAAGAGTAACGAATTTATCTACCTCAACAGAAACAACAGCAATGGCATTCTCTCCGACAGCCCCGTCAAATCCCTCTTGGAAGACTCCTACGGCGACATCTGGATCGGAACATGGAGCAAGGGATTATTCCGTTACGATTCCAAAAAACAAACCTTTGTTGCCTATCCTCAAATGAACGAACGAAATTCTGCTCACGTCATATACGAGGATAGCAAAAAAAATATATGGGTAGGCACTTGGGATGCCGGATTGCAATTGCTCAAAAATCCCCGCGACCCCAACCATGTCACTTGGCAAACCTTCCGCAATAATCCCGCCGACAGCCTCAGCCTTTCCGACAACATCGTTTACGATATCT
>JAAZMQ010000110.1 GCA_012798745.1 Bacteroidales bacterium | reverse complement strand
TATATCCCTTCTTATAACGATTATGAAACGGAAAATGCCGTAGCGGGGGATTGGATCACCGAGAAAAGGTTGCGTCCGCAGTTAGCTGTTAAATTACAAAACAGCGATATGGGGGATAATGCATGGCAAACGCAAACAGAGATCATAAAAAGAGACCTTACGATGGATAGATGGTTGGAACTTGAATTTAATTTCAGCAGTGTAAGTGATTGTGAAGATTATGACAAGATTGTGATTCAATTTGGTGGAGAGGGTCATGCCGGCCAGGGTTTGTTCTTCTTTGATGATTTTGCTTTTTGCGAATAAAAACAATGATTGAGAAAGGCTGCCGTGAATAGCGGCAGCCCTATTTTTACTAGTTTTGAGATAATGAAGAAAATGATCAGTATATTTCTTATTGCTTCTTTTATGTTGGGTGCGTGTTCAGAAGGAGATAATCCAACACCCGAACCACCCAAGCCGGGAAAACAGATAGAAATTACGCTTAATCCTGAACCCGGAGAATTTTCCGGTGCCGGAGAAACGAAAAGTATAATTGTTACGGCAAATGCCGATTGGACGGTTACTTCCAGCCAGCCTTGGTGTATGCTTTCTGTAACGAAAGGGCATCCGGGACAGACGAGTTTACAGATTACTGTTTCAAAAAATCCTTTCGAAACACCACGGACAGCTGAACTTATATTTACTTCCGACGATGCTTTTACTAAAAAGGTTACTATAACCCAACAAAAAGGACAAGAGGAGGATTATGTCCCTGAAGGGTATAATTTGGTGTGGAGTGATGAATTTAACGCTCAACGAGAAAAAGACGGAAAGCCGGCTATGCCGAGTACAACCAACTGGTGGTTTGAAACCGGGGCTCACGGATGGGGAAATAACGAGCTTCAAAATTATATCGATCGTTTTATTGACACGGATACTTGTGCTGTAGTTACCGACGGGACGTTAAAAATTATTGCCAAAAAAAGAGGAACGGAGGTAATTTCCATTCGCATGAATACAGTGAAAAGTTGGCAATACGGCTATTTTGAAGCCCGACTGCGAATGCCGACCGGAAGAGGTACATGGCCGGCTTTTTGGATGTTGCCGAAAGATTTCAAAAATTGGCCGCTCGACGGTGAAATCGATATTATGGAATATGTAGGATACGATCCGAATGTGGTGCATGCATCTGTACACACTATGGCTTACAATCACTCCATCGGAACACAGAAGACAGCTTCCAAAAGAATTCAAAATGCGGAGACCGAGTTTCATGTTTACGCACTGGAATGGACGGCAGAGAAAATCACGGCTTTTGTCGATGGGGAACCGTATTTTACTTTTCTCAACGACGGCAAAGGCGATATCAATACATGGCCGTTCAACAAACCGTTCTATTTAAAACTTAACCTTGCATGGGGAGGCAACTGGGGTGGTGCACAAGGCATAGACGAAACGGTTCTTCCGGCAACCTACGAAATCGATTATGTTCGGGTTTATCAGAAATAAAAATGAATAGTATATGATGAGAACAAGAAAAATACTTCTTATCGTTTTGCTTTCAGGAACAGTTATTTTTTCCTTGTTTTCGCAAAACGGAAGACACGAGAAAAGCGGTTTCATTTCTGTAGAAGGACAAAATTTAGTTACTCCCGAGGGAGAAGTATTTTTAATGAAGGGAATCAATCTTGGGAATTGGTTAAATCCTGAAGGATATATGTTTCTGTTTCAAGATGTGAATTCTTACCGACTTATCGATCAGGCTTTAAAAGAAATGGTAGGGCCGGATTTTGTCAACCAATTCTGGAGGAAATTTCAGGAAAACTATATTACCCAAGACGATATTCGTTACATCCGTCAAACCGGCATGAATTCTATTCGCGTTCCTTTTCATTACAAATTGTTTACCTATGAAGATTTTATGGGGAACAATAATCCCAATCGCGGATTCGAACTGCTCGATAACGTTATTCGATGGTGTAAAGAAGAAGGGGTGTATGTCGTACTCGATATGCATGCTGCGCCAGGAGGTCAAACCGGAGACAATATCGATGACAGCTACGGTTACCCGTGGTTGTTTGAAAGTCCCAAAAGTCAAGAGCTTTTTTGTTCCATCTGGAAACGTATTGCCAAACATTATGCCGATGAGCCTACTGTTCTTGGTTATGATTTGCTGAATGAACCCATTGCTCATTTTTTTGATAACAAAGATGAGCTAAATAATTATCTCGAACCTCTTTACATGAAGGTTACCGAAGCGATTAGAGAAGTTGACAAAAATCATATTGTTATCTGGGGAGGTGCGCAATGGAATACCAATTTTTCGGTTTTCCAAAATCCGAAATTCGATGATAAAATGATGTACGAATGTCATACGTATTGGACAGATACCACTCAAGCTGCAATTCAGCACTTTCTCGATTTCAGAGAAAAAACGAATTTGCCGATGTATATGGG
>JAAZMQ010000109.1 GCA_012798745.1 Bacteroidales bacterium | reverse complement strand
CTCCGGAAATAATGCCCGACTTTGTTCATTACGAAGCCTTTCAGATTTTGCTCCCGCCACTTGGTTTGTTGCAGGATGCTCAGTTGGATATAAAACAGTTCTTCAAACTTGAGTCGCTGGCGGGCTTTATTCAGGGCATAATTATTTTTGGGAAAATGTATGTTGATGAGTGCATCCGTCAAATTCATCAAAGCAAACTTTTTTAACACATAATCCGGAAGTGTTTCAGGAATTTTTTCTTGTAAAAAAGGCAGGATGCCCTGCATGATTTTTTGGATGGCTTTGGAGTTCAAAAAGCCCGACTTCATCTTTTCCGTAGTGTTGTAAAATGGTTGAAATCCCATTTTCTCAAGAGGAGGAAGTTGTGAAGGTAAGTCGATTTCAGGATGTGGAATATTGTATTTCCCATTGAAGAAAGAAGGCTTTCCAAAAACGACATAAGTGACACCGGTTTTGTATTTATTTAAAATAAATCTGATTCCTTGAAACCAGACCAGCTCAATGGTATCCTTTCCATCTGTAAAGATAGCGGATAAGCGTTGACTGCGTCCTTCTCCGATTTTATTGAATTGCAAAATCTGTCCTTTCAACTGTATAAAAGGCATGTTTTCCGATATTTCGTGCACATAATAAAACCGGCTTCTATCCACGTATCTGTAAGGATAATGACGTATCATATCCTCAACTGTGCGGATATTCAGCTCTTTCGCCAATAAGTCAGCCTTTTTCGGTCCGACTCCCGGAATAAATTTTATGTCGATATCTGCGAGAGGCATTTAAACTAAGAATAATTCCCCTATTTCCAAATCAAGAGGTGTCGTTATTTTAATATTTTCTTTATTGCCCTCCACTATGCTGATTTTATGTCCGGAAGCCTCAACAACAGAAGCATCATCCGTAAATGTCGGCACATAATTCTGACGGTAGGCAATTTTTAAAATTTGCGTATCAAACACCTGTGGCGTTTGCACAGCTTTGTATAAGTTTCTGTCAACAGTTACGTTATCGTTTCCATCAACCTTTCTGATGCTTTCAACAATGTCTGTAACGGGAATGGCAGCCCCGGTATGTTCTGCCTTCTCAAAGCATCTGTGAATAGTTTGCACGCTCACCAAAGGTCGCACCCCATCATGCACGGCAACGAGTCCTTCATCGGGTGCAAGTTCAAGTCCGTTTTTTACCGAATCAAAACGGGTTGCACCTCCGGCAACCATTTGATGGACAATATTAAAGTTTTGTTTCTTACACATTTGCTTCCAAACTTTCATCTGATTTTTAGGCAGTACAACAATGATGTTGATGTGATGATCGTAGTTGGCAAACACTTCTATGGTGTGCATCAAAATCGGTTTAGACTTCAATTCAATAAACTGTTTGGGGATATCGGCCTGCATGCGCTTCCCCGTGCCACCGGCAACAATGATGACAGTTTTCGGTTTTTTATGGATTGAATGACTCATTTAAAGGAGTATTGAATTTAACAACAAATGTAGGTTTATTTAAAACTCAAGTTGTATCGTAAAGCATTTGAAGAAACAAAAATAAACAATTTATATGAATCGGCATTTTTGAGTACGTGACAAAAAGCACTTCACAAAGTCTAAGCAGGCAATTTACAAGCATTTAAGTGTTTTTAAAACAGCACAACAATCTCATCCGATAAGTCGAAAAATCATCCCTCTTTTATTATTCCTTTTAAATACCAACGACATCTTGTTTTTTGAAGTAGTATTGCAGATTCAGGGTTCAAGACGCAAAATCAATCTATTTGAAAAAAGCTATGTTTTTTGAAAATTATCATGTAACTTTGCACTTGAAGTTTTTTTATACGCTTGTTAAATGAAAGAAGTATGACGATTTTTATTGTTTAAGTTTCCTTCGGCGGTATAGATAATTAATGACTGAATGTATGCAAAAATTCTTTCTCCTTGCCTTTACGGTTTTATTCACATTGGCATTTCATGCACAAGTTTCTGCCACTGACAGCATTGGATGGAATAGCCGAAAAAATGCTTTTGAAAAGATTTCTATGAGGAGTCATGCGTCAGAAGGTGCGGTTCAATTCCATCAAGATACCAGGATAGAAAAGATAGTTATTGAAAATAGCTCTGCACTTAATACTGAAATTCAGGGGTATAGAGTGCAGGTTTTTTCCAGTAATGCACATCACACTGCCAAAGAAGAAGCATTTAAGCTTGAACAAAGACTAACTCAAGTCTTTCCTGATCACAAAGTGTATGTTAGTTATAGTTCGCCTTTCTGGAAAGTTAGGATAGGTGATTTTCACACCCCGGAAGCTGCTCGTACATTTATGGATGTGTTATTAGGAACTTTCCCTTCCCTCCGAAAAGAAACATATACAGTCAGAGATCACATTACAGTCTCAGAATAATAGCAAACATGGATTCAATCGACCAATACAAACCCCTCATATTCGATCCGGAAAAAACCGCTAAGATTGCCGGGCATTACAAAGAAATTCTTAAACTGATGGGTGAAGACATATTTCGTGAAGGCTTGCTGCAAACACCGGTGCGGGTGGCTAAGGCTATGCAGTTTTTATTGAAAGGCTATGAGCAAGACCCGGAAAAGATATTGATGTCGGCAAAGTTCACGGAGGATTACCGGCAGATGGTGATTGTCAAAGACATTCATTTTTATTCTCTCTGTGAGCATCATATGTTACCGTTTTTTGGCAAAGCACATGTTGCATACATTCCCAATCATCACATTACAGGGCTGAGTAAAATAGCCCGTGTGGTTGATGTGTTTGCCCGTCGTCTTCAGGTACAGGAACGCATGACCACGCAGATCAAAGACTGCATTCAAAAAACCCTTGGCCCGCTAGGCGTTATGGTTGTATTGGAAGCGCAACACCTTTGTATGCAAATGAGGGGAGTACAAAAACAAAGTTCCATCACAACCACCTCTGACTTTACCGGAGTTTTTCAATCGGCTAAAACGCGGGAAGAATTTATGAATCTGATAAAAAGAGGTTAATCGCTAACAACTTATTCTTGAGTTGAAAAGACATCCAAATTAGATTGAATGATTGCAGACGGGATACCCGCTGCAGATAAAACACTATGAAAGACAAAATCAGTTTTCCACTTTTTATCTTTATTAGCTATCAAGGCAGTTAATTTGTCCTGGTTTTCATGGATATATTTTTCCGACATCCATATTAAGCATGCAGGATACTTTGCAACTTCATGGTTAGCAGCATGCAACCACAGATTGTCTTCACCGAGAATCTCTCCATGATCGGAAATGTAGATCAGTACAGCATTATTATCCTTTAACATCTCAATGAGTATGTCTAAAAAATAATCTGTATAAAGGATGCTGTTGTCGTACGAATTAATAATCTCTTCTATTGTGTTTTGAGTAATGATTCTACTGGATGTTACTGGAGTGAAAATTTCGAATTCTTTAGGATAATGGTAGTTATAATACCAGTGACTACCGATGGCATGAAGAATCAACAAGTTTTTGGGATAGGCATCCAATGCTTTCTCAACAAAGGGCAACAAATCAACATCTAACCAATAATTGAAATTGTAAACCGATTTTTCCGGATGTGCATAAATAATTGTATCACATTCATTCATGAAAAAAACGTAATTGGCAGACGGATTTTGATTGGATATCCATTCTGTTCTAAAATTACACTTATTAAAAAGAGAAATAAAAGAATACTCGTTAAAAGCTAAGTCTAAATTAGTACTATCAGCCCTTGTGAGAATATGAGGAAGGCTGGCACTGGTATGGGTGTAATAACTATAGACACTGGACAAAGAGTAAAGGTTTTTACGTTTGGCTAACAGAGGGTTAGTGTCTCTGTGATATCCGTTGAGGGAAAAATGATCCGCACGTGCAGCTTCACCCAAAACTAAAATTACAGTCAGAGAATCGTCTTCATTTTGATGAGGTTGGTAAACAAATTCGGGATCAAAGTCAATGCGTTTTTGAGACGTAAATTTACGTAAAGAACAATACTCAGACAGGTTATAATATACATTATAGGGGAATCGTTGGAAAAGGTTTGTTTTAAGTCTTTCGCTAAGATTAAAAACCAATATTATTCCGATACATGCTATAAGAAGATGCAAGAGATGGTGTTTTACCTTGATTTTTCTTAATCTTAAGAACACCAAAAAGATTGAGATTGCAAATGATATCGACACAAAAACAATCAATTGCGGTGAAATTAAATTTGATACTGTTCCGTAACTGGTATTGAATGTTGCATCAATGAGCATGGGTGTCAATGAAGCTTTAAAAGCATGCCTGTAAAATCCGATTATAGCACCTAATACGGAAAAGATAGGGAAAAAAGCAGCAAAAACATATTTATTTATTGCCATCAGGTAAATCAAAAATCCTGATGCAAAACTCACTATCCCCCAGTATAAGAAAGTGATTATAAGCCCTTTGAAGCCTTTAAAAGGATTATCCAAAAAGTCCGGAAGAATAAAAAAAATTCCTATCCAAATTGTACAAATGAGGACAAAAAACACTAATGACTGAGAAAGTTGAGTAATTATTTTGTTCTTTTTCCGGCCAACCATGGAGTATATTTATTAACGATAAGAATAAAAGGAACTAACAACAGGATGGACAACAGACTGTAAATATGGTTCACCCACTGAAGTTGATAAATTTCAAGCGGTAGTTTTAGCAAGTAATACGTGATTCCTTTTAGTAAGCCACCGGCTAAAAGATGAAATGAAAAAATCAGCAATGTATTTTGTCCGATGAACTGTAAAAAATTGAGATTGACTTTAAATTTAAGGTTTAGGTGTTCAATCAAATTACCAATGGATACAAAAAACAGGATACCGCACAACGCAGCCATCCAAAAGTAAAAATAATTACCGTATTCGGCAGCGGAAACCTTGACTCTTATATTCAAGGATGCGAAAATCAGTAAGCCTAAAAAAGACAACGGGACAAGAGCTAGATACTTTTTACAGGTAAATTTATGTTCGACTTTATGATTAAACCATGAGCCTAAACCATACAGAATTGCAGTTGTAGGCACAACATTTAGTCCCCACGGCAAGGAAATATTGTTGTAATAATTTTCATAAACGCCGAGACCTAACAAGATTACAATAAAAGCATAATGTGCGGTTTTGGATTTGCTTTTGAAAAGCAGATAAAATATTATTTCAGTTGAAAACAAACAAGGCAAAAACCACATGGGTGCATTATGGTGTAGAAAATACCTTCCTTTGTGACCACCATAAAAAATCCCGTAGAAAGGCTCTAACAAATTTATTTGAAGCGATGCGTCTTCACCGGTATGTCTTCCAATAAATAACCACGCCAAATAAGTGAGGATATTAATAATGAAATAAGGAATTAGTAGCTGACTAAATCTCTTTTTAAAGAATTGATAAAAATTCGGATATTTTGAATAATCAAAAAAATAACCCGAAAGGAAAAAAAATAGTGGGATATGAAATGCATATATAAATTTTGTGTAGTTCGCAGACAGTGCAGTATGGCCCAGGACAACAAAAAATATGTTGATAACCTTCACATAGTCTACCCATAAAATCCTATGTTCCATATTGCATATTAGTTAATCACCATAATCTTTGTAATGGTGCTCTGCGTTCCATCTTCATTGGCACAAATAGCGAAATAAATACCTGTGCTTACTTTTCTGCCGTGAAAATCTTTTCCGTCCCAAGTAGCAATACTTCCGTTTGAAACGGTTTGATAAATAAGATTACCGTTCAGGTCTGTTATTTTAACTTGGGTTTTATTAATTAAGCCGACAATGGTAATAACACCATTGTAGTTTTCGTCTACGGGGTTCGGATATGCATATACATCAGTATAAATATTGCTAGATTCCGCCGCATCCGTTTGATAAGAAATTAATCCGTTTCCAGTACCAATAAAGAGTTCACCGGATACCGGGTTTAATGCCAATGATAGAATATTGTCAGAAAGCAATGGACTATTGGCTGAAGTAAAATGATGGATGGTTTCCTGTCCGTTCTCTGACATTAAATATAATCCTGATTCTTCAGTTCCCAACCACTTTCGATTGGCGCCATCTATTACTATGGCTTTAATTTGCTCGTTCTGCAGCAAGTAGTCGGCTAATTCGGTGCCATCCTTTCTTGGAATTTTAACTCTTGAGCAGGTGTAGTCCGGATCAAAAGCATTAGACGGGTTGGAAAAAAGTAAGGGACCCATATCAGTGCCAACCCACACAACACCGTTTTGATCCTGAGCAATACAGTAAATATATTGCGGATTAAGAGGGGTAGTAACACCATATTCATTAAATTGTGAGAAAAATCTTCTTTTATCATCACTCTCATTTGTAAGGGTATTATTGTCGTCCCATATGAAAATACCCGGTTTGTGTCTGACAGATAAAACCCATTTTTGATTTTGATTTTGATTTGAAATCAGGATGGGGCCAAGTGTAGGAACTCTTACTTCTCCATAATTTAATTGTAACCATTCACCTTCGTTATTTAGTATTTTAATTGGGGACGGCGAGGAGGTATTTGCAATCCATAGATTGTTATTTTCATCGAAAATCGCTCCGTCTAATCTTATATAATTATATTCTCCTCCTGTTCCGGGGAAAATACTATTCAGTGTGCTATTATAATGGTGATGCCACTTAGAGAATTTGTCATTTCTAAATTCATATAACCCGGTTCCATAAGAAGTCACAAAAAAATGTTTATCGTCTTGTGGGTCAACGGCAACATTCATAAAATCAAGTGCACTGCGTCCCGTCAAGGGTTTAATATGACTTTCATCTATCACTTTCCAGGAGTTGTTCTCATATATCATTATTTTCCCACTTCGATTGTTTTGTGTATCCCATCTGCCCCCATTCACCACAAATAATTTTTCCCCGGCAAAAGTCATGCTCCAGGGGATATTTTGAGCCGGACCACTGGGCTTGTAGTATTCAATTATAGGGTCTGTATTTGCTTGAAACTTATAAGAAATAACTCCTAATTCTCCACCTGCCAACCAATAGAGTTTATTCTCTTGGTCATATTCTATATCGGATGATCCCGGAATTTCTATAGTGCTCATTCCAAAGGATTCGTTGAGTAAATAAGTCTTGTCCGTACCATTTCCTACCAGGATTTTTCCACCAGACACGTTCAGTGACTTGATTGTAATCGCAGAAAGCAAACCACTCCAAGTGTTGTTTTTTTCTCGTTTGTATAGTTTGTTGTTGCGTAAGAGCAACAGTTCCCCGGCGAAAGTAAAGATTTTCTGAAACTTACCTGATCCGGGCAATCCGGTAGACTGATGCCAGTATTCATAATTCACCAAATTACGATTATTAGCGTCCGCATGCAAAATCCCATCTTCTGTTAACGCATAAATGATATTGTCATGGATGGTTGTAGAAAGAACTTTAATTTCAGATGCATTCGGACCAATGAAATAAGTATCTGAAATTTCTTTTTTGTCAAGATTTAAGACCACGATTCCAAAATCACAAGATAAATAAGCAAAGTTCCCATTAAAATAAACTTCGTTGATTGTTTTACTGGAACTCATTTGTTTGTTAAATAAATCAGAGATGTTATATACGCCAACTTCATGCATCAAGTCAATATTACCGTTTTTATAGATAATCAACAGTTGGTCGTTGATTTCATCGTATTCAAGTTTGATGATATCTACATCATTTAAACCACTGATTTTAGTGAAGACTTGTATGTCTTCATCTTTCTTTCCCACCGAAAAAAGAGCTCCATCGCTTATCGCATAAATGCTTGTAGATGACTGTGTTATCTGAGAAACACTGTTATAGGCGAGATGTGTACGCCATTTTCCCATAGCTACCGGATAGTCGGTTTGTGCAAAAACAACTGTTGTAAGTAAAATGACAATAATTGATAATATACTTTTTCTCATACTTTAATCATTGATATGTCCCTTGTCGGATAAAACTCTTACGCTAACATCGTCATATTGTAATGTGAAGTGTTCGCATGCTCGTTTCAACCGAATCGGTTCAAATAGTTATTAAGTTTATCTATAGCTAACGCTCTGTGACTGATTTTATTTTTCAATTCCTTGCCAAGTTCTGCAAATGTTTGGGTAAAACCGTCAGGGACAAAAATCGGATCATAACCAAAACCTCCTTCACCGGAAGGATGGGTAGCTATATACCCTGTAATTGCGCCCTCAAAATAATGTATGTCTCCCCCTTCAATCAAGGCGACAACGGTTCTGAACCGTGCTTTGCGATTTTCAATTCCTTTCAAATCATGCAGTAATTTTTGCATGTTTCGTTCTGAATTATGATCTTCACCTGCATAGCGAGCAGAAAAAACCCCGGGACGATTATCCAAAGCCTCAACTTCTAAACCTGTATCTTCTGCAAAACAATTGTAACCGTAATGGTTATAAACATACTCAGCCTTCATCATGGCGTTTCCT
>JAAZMQ010000108.1 GCA_012798745.1 Bacteroidales bacterium | reverse complement strand
TGGTTACGAAACTGTGTTCGGCAAAATAGCTGATGTTGGTACGGCTATCGGATTTAGTGTATTTTCCGATGGGTTCATCCATGAGCTTTCCCAACACATTGCTGAGGATGCTTTCGTTGCGAAACTCGCCGCCGAAGCTTGTAATGCCCCATGCCGAGGCATATTGCATAGTAAGATTGGCACCAAAAACATCGCTTCGGTGATAGTTATGACCGGTGTACGAGTCGGGGATGCCGGGTGTTCCATCGCGGAAGAGTTGGAAACAGTCGTAATGCCTGTTCCAGTAAAGTACGGGAACAACTTTCAGTTGTCCGTTGGTTTCCCCTTTTATCGATGCGAAAATGGTTTCCGTGTCGTCGAACTGATTGGGATACGCTGCTGTGTAAAACGTATTGGCTCCGTAATCTTTGTCGTTGTATCCCAATTGGAGATCGAGCGTGTTGTTTTTTATGTTGAACCGGCTTTGCCATAACACATTCAGCAGCTGATAATCGCTGTTGGCAATGTATCCGTCGGAACGATCATATCCTGCGGATAATTGGTGTACGGCCGAGGGGGTTTTCAATGCGCCGCGTGCTTCGGCACCAAAAAGCCCGTACATGCCGCCTTCTGTTTTGGCATACGCGTTTGAAAGCGTGTCTTTTTTGGTGATAATGTTGATTCCTCCTGCGAAAGCCCCGGCACCATAGGCCAACGATGCAGGTCCTTGGATGATTTCGATGCGTTCGATGTCTGAAAGATTGAGGGGGATGTCGAAACTGTAGTGTCCGGTTTGAGGATTGGTAAGGTTAATTCCGTTGAGGAGAATGGCGGTTTGATCGAATGATCCGCCGCGAAGTGAAATGTCCGCCTGTACGCCTTGCGGTCCGCGTTGCAGGACATCAACTCCTGCCACATAATTTAGAAGATCTTCCGTACTTCGGACGGGCGCAGCCTCAATGTCTTGTTGCGTAATGATGGTGACCTGCTTGGCTGCCTGACTCAGTGGCAGGTCGGCCTTCGAAGCGGTAACCACCACCTCATCCAGTTCTCGCAACAACATGCTGTCGGTAGAGGTTTCGATACGGGTTTGTTCAACAGGGTTCACCGAAGCCGAATGAGCATTCATCAATGCACATCCCGAAAGTACCCCGATGCTTACTACTTTGTGCAAGCTGTTAAAAACGCTGTACGATTTTCGGGCAAATCGCTTAAAACGAAATGCCTTTAACGAAGTTGATTTTGATTGTTTTTGTTTGTTCATAATGATATAATTTAAAAAAACACGGGGCAAAAATACACTTAATAATCGAATCGCAGGGTATTTATTAAGGATTTTTGCTTATATGACCAACAAAATCGTTCCGTTTTTATTTGTTTTCGAAAATGGAGAAATGAACCCGACCGTATTTTCGTTCTTCTTTGAAAAAAGGCAAGTGCGAGAAATGGTGTTTATCAGAGTGTTCCATGATAAAAATGCCGTGGGGTTTGAGCAGCTTATTTTCGATAATAAGGGTAGGAATGGTATCGACTGTGGGCAAATCATAAGGAGGATCGGCAAAAATGAGATCGTATTTCTCTTTACATGATGCAACGAATTTAAAAACATCGGCGCAGATAGGGAACAATTCGATGGCACCCAGTGTTTTTTTTGTTTTGACAATAAAATCGTAATAATTTCGGCTCATCTCTACACTCACTACCCGCGGACATCCGCGCGACACCATTTCCAGTGCAATACTCCCTGTTCCCGAAAAAAGGTCGAGCGCCGTGGTTTCTTCCCAGTCCAGAAGATTGTTTAGAACATCAAAAAGCCCTTCCTTCGCAAAATCGGTAGTAGGTCTTGCTTTTAGAGCAGGAGACACGTGGATTCGTCGTGATTTGTATTTTCCGCTGATTATTCGCATAAAAGAATTTTTATATCAAGTGGTACAGGTGAGGTTTCTTCTTCTTCGGGAACCGTTATGTTTGGAGAAAACGAAAGAATTTCCACCTTTTGGATGAGTTCTTTTAGCGTATCAATGGTTTCTTTTTGAGAATCGGTATTACCGGTTAGGTATAAAAAGTCGGTTGATTGATCCATCGGGAGTTTTTCCCATATGCCAACGATAAAATATAAGGCATTAAAATTTTCGTTAATGGGAAAAGTGTTTGCCGAAAGCAGTTTATTTTGCTTGAAGCAACAGATATCCATTAATTTTTCATGAAAATTAATGTAGCATCTTTTTTCTTCCGTTTCATTATTGTGCTCGGCGAAATAGGGAAGAAGCTGCGATATGTGATGCATAAAAATCGGATTCCAGAGGCTGCGACACAGAAAAGAATGCAACTCTTCGTTCATTGCAAAGAGAACGTAAAAATCATTTTCCGCTACCTTATTGGCTAAAACGGTTTCGTTTGTACTTGTAATATTAAAATTGAAAATATTTTTTATTTTCTTTTCCTCGTAAAATATTTCGGGTACAAGTGTATATTCTTTCGAAACTACAATAACCCGAGTAGTTTTGAATGGTTGGGTAAAGAATCCGAGATCAAAAATCAGTTTTTTGATGTTTTCGAAATAGCTTAATTTATTATTGAACAACGTGGTTTTATAATAAAAGATATCACTATCCGTTGGGCAATGGATAGTGAAAGAAAATCCATCCGGGATAAGCCGGATGGATAAACTATATTCCTCTGTGTGAGTTAAATCTATATTTTTAGGCAAAAACATGTTCCATCGGTGGGGTACAAATTATTCCCAGTTACCCGCATTGTTATTGGCAACGGTAAGGGACCCGACTTTCAACCCCGGATAATTATCTTGTCCCGGTCTGTTGAGCGCATCTTCAATTTTTTGATTTAATAGTCTTTTGTCGAGATCACCCAAAAAGGCAGTATAAGGAGCTCTTACTTCAAAAACTTCTACAGGAATACCCGAAGCTGTTTCGATAGTTCCTGTTTCCATTTCAAATTTTGCTCCATTGCCATATGGAATGTAGGGTAACGAATCCGGATTAAAATTGGTGCGGTTGGAGAAAAGAACTTCTAATGCCGGCATATAAATGGTATCTCTCACCAATTGCGGACGATTTTTTTCTTCATCCCATAGACCCGCAGCTTTTATTGCTTTTTCGTTTCCCGAGCGGATAATTTTCATTGCTTTTTCTTCTGTCATACCGCTTTCCAACTGTTCTTCTGTGAGGTCACCTTCACTTCTCAATGTTTTAATTTTACCGTTTTTGATGAAATCGACCAACGTGTCGAAACTAGCTGTGTATTTGCCATATTGTTCACGATAGGCTACTTGTGCCGTACGGATGTCGACCAATCGCTGAATAACGGCTTTTTCTCGTTTCTCGACTTCTTTTTGGAACTCCGTATACGACTGAATACTCCTCCAGCAAAGGAAACCTAAGAGAACAATTGCAACAACCAAGGTCGCTTTTACTACACCTTTCATGGATTTTTCTTTTTTTATTTGTATTATTGAATGCTTATTTTTTATTTCTGACTACAAATTTAGAAAAAGAATAGTAATTGTACTACTTTTACATAAAAAAAAACGTAAAAAATGATAGAAAGGTTCTTTATCGATAAAATTAAAGCCAATTTTCCGTTTAATTTAACGCATGATCAATCTGCAGCTCTTGAAAAGATAGTCGATTTTATTTTTTCACCCGATAAGAACCGTGTTTTTTTGTTAAAAGGATATGCCGGGACCGGGAAATCACTTTTGGTTGGGAGTTTGGTGAAAACCATGAACGAATTTAATCGCAGGTCGGTGCTTTTGGCTCCCACGGGAAGAGCAGCAAAGGTCTTTTCGGGTTATGCCGGTCAGCCTGCCTATACCATTCACAAAAAAATATACCGTCAGCAAAAATTTTCGGAAGGAGTTGCCAAATTTTCGCCGGCTGAAAATTTGCACAGACAGACACTCTTTATTGTGGACGAGGCATCCATGATTAGCAACAGTTCATCCGATTTTTCTCTTTTTGGTTCAGGACGGCTTTTGAACGATTTGATCGAATTTGTGTATTCGAGTGAAGGATGCCGATTGATGTTGCTTGGTGATACAGCTCAGCTGCCGCCGGTAAAAGAGGAGGAGAGTCCGGCTTTAAATGAAGGAGTACTTCAATCGTATGGTTTGGAAGTAATGGAAACTACGCTAACCGAAATTGCTCGCCAAGAAAAAGAATCGGGGATCCTTTATAATGCCACATTGCTCCGAGATGCATTACAAATGGGAGAAACCTATGATTATCCAAAATTGGAAGTAAATCGTTTTTCTGATGTAAAAACATTGACCGGGGCAGAATTGATCGAGGAGATTTCG
>JAAZMQ010000107.1 GCA_012798745.1 Bacteroidales bacterium | reverse complement strand
CTCATTATTGCAAACGCGTTGAATTGCATTGGCAAACATATCGGCCACAGAAAGTATTTTCACTTTTTCCGACTTTTTTGAGTAAGGTATACTATCGGTAAACACAATTTCTGTCAAAGCCGATTGATCCACTCGTTCCGAAGCAGGGTCGGACATTACGGCATGACTAGCAACAGCACGTACCGATTTCGCTCCTTTCAAAACCATGCTATCGGCCGCTCTGGTAATGGTTCCGGCAGTATCCACAATATCGTCGATCAATACAACATCCATCCCTTTTACATCTCCGACCACTTCCATATCCGATATTATGTTGGCTTTTTTTCGAGCCTTATAGCAGATAACCATAGGGCAGCCAAAAAATTTGGCATACACACTGGCTCTTTTTGTGCCGCCCACGTCGGGTGCAGCTATAACCAGATTTTCGAGTTTTAACTCTTTAATATACTCAATAAAAACAGCCGAAGCATATAAATGATCTACAGGAACATCAAAAAATCCTTGAATCTGATCGGCGTGCAAATCCATTGTTATCAATCGGTTAATACCGGCAACACTAAGCAAATCCGCAATCAATTTAGCACCAATGCTAATCCGTGGTTTATCTTTGCGATCTTGACGCGCCCAACCAAAATAAGGAATAACAGCCACGATAGATTTAGCCGAAGCGCGTTTTGCTGCATCAATCATCAATAACAATTCCATTAAATTATCTGAATTTGGAAAAGTAGATTGAATCAGAAATACTTGTTTACCTCGAATGGATTCTTCGTACGATACAGCAAATTCTCCATCGGCAAAGTGTTCAATAATCATATTACCCAGCTGGCAATTTAAGCTGCTGCATACTTTTTCTGCAAAATACCGCGATTTTGAGCCTGAAAAAATTTTAAAAGGTCTCTCTTGCATGTTTATTATTCTATTGATCAATAATTAGTTAAACTTATTCAATAATTACTTTTTTCATCCCTAATGACAATCTCTTATGCAAAAGTACAAAAACAAACTCCAATAAAAGATTTTTATAAAAAAGAAATTTTATAAATCTCTCCGTCATTTGCTTTTATTTTTACTTTTAAAGGCATTGTCCGGGAAAAATCGATCGGAAATTTTTCTTCTGAAAGAAGAGGCACAGCAATTGCCTTATCATGTTTGTTTACTTTAAAAAAATCATACGCATGATCGGGAATCCACACTGTAACTTCTTCATCTTGATTTGAAAAATTACTGATAACGAGAAGAAAATCTTTGTAATCGCCGCGAATGAAAGCATATTGTTTCATTGAATTGAAATCCGGATTTTCGTAATTTGCATACATCAAATCGTAAAAAAGTCCTTCGCGCAAAGCGTTTTCCCGATTACCCAACCGGATGAGCTTGCGATAAAATCGTCGCAACCTTTTTTCTTCTTCAGTAAGCAACTCTTCATTCCATTTCACATTGTTGTTCCACCGTCTCACTGTATCCACCGACCAGTAATCGAATATCGAGGTACGGCCGTCTCTTCCACTAAATCCCTCTTCATCCATACCCCTCTCACCCAGTTCCTGGCCAAAATAAATCATAACCGGATTCACATTTATACAAGCCGTGACAATCATTGCAGCTTTTCCCTTTTCTCCGCTTTTCAGAAAAAAATCGGATGCAATGCGCTGTTCATCATGATTTTCCATAAAATTGATCATCCGATGTTGTATATCGCCCACTGTATTCAATATGAACGTGATATCGGAAGAAGGCCGATAACCACAGGCCACGTCGCGCAATACATCATAAAGCCCCACTTTGTCGTACAAATAATCGAAAGTATTATCGGCTAAAAAATCGCGATACACGGAAGGATTATAAATTTCAGCAAAGAAAATAATACCTGGAAATTGTGCTTTAATTTGAGGAATCACCCATTTCCAGAACTCCAAAGGCACCATTTCGGCCATGTCGCACCGAAACCCATCGATATCTTTTGCTGCCCAAAAAAACAAAATGTCTCTCATCTTGTTCCACGTATCAGGAATGGGCTCAAAATATTTCCTTCGTCCGTTCAAATAATCCACACCGTAATTCAGTTTTACCGTATCATACCAGTCGTATTCGCTCGGTCTGTTAGTAAAACAATCGTTTCCGGTAGCTTTTGCGGGGTTTTCGACGTAGTTAACCTCAATACCTTTGTCTCTCAGAAATTGTAAATCCAATGGTTGGCCGGGTAAATAATAAAAATTG
>JAAZMQ010000106.1 GCA_012798745.1 Bacteroidales bacterium | reverse complement strand
GTACTTTTGTTTGATTTGATCGAACTGTTCTTTTTCGATTATTTTAGTCAATATTTCACGGTTTTGTCGTTTAATGAATTGCATTTCATCGATAAAATCGTTTGCCCATTTTTTTACGGTTTGCTTTGAAATGCGTTTTTGCATCTTTTCCAAACGTTCTTTTTTTTCTTCTTTACTCATGGAAAGTGCTTGTACAATAGCTCTTTCTATGTCTTTTATATTGTTTGGATTAATAATAATGGCTTCCGGGAGTTCAGCTGCTGATCCTGCCATTTCGCTGAGAATAAGTACGCCCGGATTATCGTTGCTTTTTGTAGCGAGATATTCTTTTGAGACCAAATTCATACCGTCGCGCAGCGGTGTCACCAAAGCAATATCAGCAAGGCTGTACATGGCTACAAGTTCATTAAATTCAAAACCCCGATAAAAATAGTGTATAGGTGTCCAGCCCGGTTTGGAGTAAAGACCATTGATTTTTCCGATCAACTGATCGATCTCGGTTTTCAGATCGGCATATTTGTTTACAGTACTTCGCGAAGGTACAACAATCATCATAAGCGACACTTTCTCGTGATATTCCGGATGATTTTTCAAAAATAAAGCAAAACCATTCAATCGGTGTAAAATACCCTTGCTGTAATCCAACCGGTCAACGGAAAGTATAATGGATTGTCTGCCGAGTTTTTGTTTGAGTTTGTTCACTTTCTTTTGTACAGCCGGAAGAGATGAAGCATTGTGGTATTGTTCATAGTTGATCCCCATCGGGAAAGCATCGACGTGAACAATACGGTCTTCAAGATAAATTTCGTCAAGTTGACAGTTGAGGTCGAGTACCCGGTAAATGGCACTGAGGAAATGGCGCATGTAGTCGTGGACATGAAACCCGATGAGGTCGGCACCCAGCAAACCGTTGAGCAACTCTTCTCTTTCGGGTAGCACGCGAAAAAGTTCGTATGGAGGGAAAGGGATATGATGGAAGTAGCCGATATTGACTGTTGGCCGGATATTTCGAATCATTTTGGGGAGCAGCATCAGATGATAATCGTGTACCCAAACGAGGTCGTCGTCTTCGATAAAGGGAAGTGCTGCTTCACAAAACTGCATATTTACCTGTTGGTAAGTCTCCCAAAATTTGGTTTTGTATTGAACAAAAGAAAAGAAATAGTGGCATAGTGGCCAGATAATACTGTTGCTGTATCCTTCATAATAATTTTCGATTTGTTCGGCTGACAAGAAAACGGGATGATAGTTGAACTTTTTTAATCTTTTGGTGATTTTTTCTTTTTCTTCTTCACTATCGGTATAAATTCCCGGCCATCCGATCCAATGCTTCTCTACAGGTAGTTCCAACGATCCCATTCCGGTTGAAAGTCCGCCTTCGCTTCGGATTATGCGGAGCCTGTTGTTCTTTTTTTCTATTTTTATGGGTAGTCTATTTGCAATGATTATTATTTTCATCTTTTGATTGTTTTTATCTTTATAACGTCAAACAAAATAAATTGATTATTTCTTATTATAGTTTAACAAATTAAAAATTTTATTGTTATGTTTCGATAAGATGCTCAATTTTTTCTTTATCAGTGGGTTGAAAACTATGAAAAAATCGATTTGAAAGATAAAATTGAAAAATAAGTTTGTATTTTCATATATTTGTAATACTTTCGTACAGCTTTTTGAGAGTTGATCCCTTTTAATTAAAAAGTGAAACATCAAAATTAACATTTAAAATACGTTTATCCTATTATGGCAAAAGAAAAAAACTACTTGACTTGTGATGGGAATCAAGCTGCGGCACATATTGCGTATATGTTTAGCGAAGTAGCGGCGATATACCCTATCACACCGTCATCAACAATGGCAGAGTATGTCGATGAATGGTCTGCTACAGGACGAAAGAACATTTTCGGACAGCCTGTTTTGGTACAGGAAATGCAGTCTGAAGCGGGTGCAGCAGGAGCGGTTCACGGATCGTTGCAGTCAGGTGCTCTGACAACCACTTTTACCGCATCGCAGGGGCTGTTGTTGATGATACCCAACATGTATAAAATAGCAGCGGAATTGTTGCCGGGAGTATTTCATGTTTCGGCACGCGCTATTGCTACACAAGCATTGTCTATTTTAGGCGATCATCAGGATGTGATGGCAGTAAGACCCACCGGTTTTGCTCTTTTTGCTACCGGGTCGGTACAAGAAGTGATGGATTTGGCAGCCGTAGCTCATTTAGCTGCAATTGAAAGTCGTGTTCCATTTGTTCATTTTTTCGATGGTTTTCGCACATCGCATGAGATACAAAAAATTGAAGCTTTAACCAATGAAGATTTGGCTCCGCTGATCAATTACGAAGCATTGGCCGATTTTCGCAAGCGAGCTATGGGACCCGATGCTCCGGTTATCCGCGGAACAGCGCAAAACGATGATATTTATTTCCAGGCACGCGAAGCGGTTAATCCGTTTTATGAGGTTGTGCCCGATATTGTAGAAAAATATTTGTTGAAACTGGCCGAAGTAACCGGTCGCAAATACGGGTTGTTCGATTATTATGGCGATCCGGAAGCCGATAGAGTGATCATTGCCATGGGATCTGTTACGGAGACCATTCGTGAGGTAGTGGATTACCTGCGTGCCAAGGGAGAAAAAGTAGGTGTTGTTGCTGTTCATTTGTATCGCCCTTTCAAAGCTGAAGCTTTCCTTGCCGCAGTACCCAAAACAGCAAAACGAATTGCTGTACTCGACCGCACAAAAGAACCCGGAGCGTTGGGACAACCACTCTATATGGATGTAAAGGATTGTTATTACGGAAAAGAAGATGCTCCTGAAATTGTGGGAGGTATTTATGGACTTTCGTCAAAAGATACCACACCCGGGCAAATCCTTTCTGTATTTGAGAATTTAGCGATGAAAATGCCGAAAAACGATTTCACCATTGGAATTGTAGATGATGTGACTTTTAAATCGCTTCCGGTAAAAGAAGAAATTTCGATGGACGAAACCATTTACGAGGCTAAATTTTACGGCATCGGATCGGATGGTACGGTAGGAGCGAATAAGAATACCATTAAGATTATTGGGGAGAATACCGATAAATATGTTCAGGCTTATTTCGCGTACGATTCCAAAAAATCAGGAGGTTTTACCTGTTCACATTTACGTTTTGGCGATAATCCCATACGTTCTACCTATTTAGTAAATACGCCTAATTTTGTGGCCTGTCATGTTCCCGCTTATCTTAATCTTTACGATGTAACACGTGGATTGAAAGAAGGAGGAACGTTTTTGCTGAATTCGTTATGGAGCAAAGAAGAAGTTGGCAATCATCTTCCCAACCATATAAAAAAATATTTTGCTCAAAAACACATTAATTTTTACATTATCAATGCAACTAAGATTGCTGATGAAATTGGTTTAGGAAATCGTACCAATACCATTTTGCAATCGGCATTTTTCAAGATATCCAATGTTATTCCTTACGATTTGGCGGTAGATCAGATGAAGAAATTCATCGTTAAATCGTACGGAAGAAAGGGAGAAGATGTTGTAAAAATGAACTTTGCCGCAGTGGAAAGGGGTGGCGAGGTTGAAAAAGTGGAAATTCCTGCAGAATGGGCTAACATTGAGGTTGTTCAAGAGACGCAAGACGATGCTCCTGAATTTATTCAGAAAGTGGTACGTCCCATGAACGCTCAACGTGGCTACGATTTACCGATATCGGTATTCAAAGGTCGTGAAGATGGGAGTTGGGAACCGGGTACAGCTGCTTACGAAAAACGCGGTGTGGCTGTTTTCGTTCCGCAATGGCACCCCGAACACTGTATCCAGTGTAACCAATGTGCTTATGTTTGTCCCCATGCAACCATACGTCCTTTTTTACTCGATGAAAACGAACAAAAAGGGTTGGGTGAGGATGTAGAAATATTGAAAGCTCAAGGTAAGCAATTTGATGGTCTGGGTTTTCGTATTCAGGTGGATGTTCTCGACTGTTTGGGTTGCGGCAATTGTGCCGATATTTGTCCGGGAAGGAAGGGAGAGAAAGCGCTTACAATGGAGCCCATTATCACCCAATACGAAAATCAGAAGAATTGGGATTACATGATAAATAAGGTGACCAATAAGGCGCATTTGGTTGATGTGAAGCTCAACGTGAAGAATTCACAATTTGCACAACCTTTGTTTGAATTTTCGGGTGCATGTGCGGGTTGCGGCGAAACTCCGTATATCAAGTTGATCACTCAATTGTATGGTGATCGGATGATGATAGCAAATGCAACCGGTTGCTCTTCCATTTATGGTGCATCGGCCCCGTCTGTTCCTTATACGGTTAATGATCAGGGTAGAGGGCCTACATGGGCGAATTCGTTGTTTGAAGACAATGCAGAGTTCGGGTTTGGTTTTGTTTTGGCAAATTCGGCCATGCGCAACCGCATTGAATATTTGATGAAGAAAGGAATCGAATCGGACGAATTTTCTGAAGAAGAGAAAATAGTGTTCCAAGAATGGATGGACAATAAAAATGACGGTGAAAAAACGTTGGAGATCCACTCTAAACTTGTTCCATTGTTAAAAGAGAATACCCATCCGCTTGCTGCTGAGCTTCTCTCTTTGGAACGTTATCTTGTAAAACGTTCTATTTGGGCATTTGGTGGAGACGGTTGGGCATATGACATCGGTTTTGGCGGTCTCGATCACGTATTGGCTATGGGTCAGGATATTAATATTCTTGTCCTGGATACCGAAGTATATTCCAATACGGGAGGTCAATCCTCCAAAGCAACACCTATTGCTGCTGTGGCAAAATTTGCTGCTGCGGGTAAACGTATTCGTAAGAAAGACTTGGGAATGATTGCAGCCACTTATGGTTATGTGTATGTTGCGCAAGTAGCTATGGGTGCCAATATGAATCATTTTCTTAAAGTACTGAAAGAAGCGGAAGCTTACGACGGACCATCGCTTATTATTGCCTATTCGCCTTGTATCAGCCATGGCTTGAAAGGAGGCATGGGGCGTTCTCAAGCCGAAGAAAAAGCTGCTGTAGAATGTGGCTATTGGCATTTGTGGCGTTATAATCCGCAGCTCGAAAAAGAAGGGAAAAATCCATTTATACTCGATAGTAAAGAACCCGATTGGGATAAGTTTGAAGATTTTCTGCGTGGTGAAGTACGTTATACATCGTTGGAAAAAACTTTCCCTGAGGACGCTAAGAAGCTTTTTGCAGCTGCAAAAGAAAATGCTCAGTGGCGTTATCGTACTTATAAACGGATGGCTGAGGCCGATTTTTCTACTTCTATAGAAAAAGAATAAGTTCCCGATGTTGTAGGAACTGATGAACAATAAATCGGTTGGTGTTTTGATATCTTTCTCATTGCAAAGTGGAGCTTAGGCGAAACGAAGCAATGAGAAAGAAAAACACTTGAACTTACCAAAATCATGTGTTATGAAAAACAAAAAATTGATAATTAAGTCTTTAGCCATTATTGCTGCAATTTTCCTGTTAATAACGAGTGGACAAGCGAAAAATTCCTTCAATAGTATTCAACCATGGGCGGATAATCTTTGGTACTGGCAGTATAAAGGAGAACCGGTGATGTTGTTGGGCGCAAGCAACGATGATAACTTGTTCCAATGGCCGGTTGATATATTGATTCCGCATCTCGATTCCATGAAAGCAATCGGGGCTAATTATGTGCGGAATACGATGAGTGACCGTCCTGACCGGGGTTTTGAGCTTTATCCGTACAAAAAATTAAAAAACGGCAAATACGATCTTAATCGCTGGAACGATGCGTATTGGAATAGATTTGATTTTTTTCTGAAAGAGACGGCTAAACGCGATATTATTGTGCAAATTGAAGTGTGGGATAGGTTTGATTATTCTCGTGAAAACT
>JAAZMQ010000105.1 GCA_012798745.1 Bacteroidales bacterium | reverse complement strand
CGGATTGGAGTGTGCTTTTCAACGGAGAAAATTTTGAGGGATGGCGTGGCTATAACCGCCAGGATATTCCAAAAGCCTGGACGATTGAAGACGGTGCCATTAAAATTCAAGGTTCAGGTCGTGGAGAAGCCGGTTCTGAAGATGGTGGCGATATTATTTACGATCGCAAATTCAGAGATTTTGAATTGAGTTTTGAATGGAAGGTGTCCCCGGGTGCCAACAGCGGTGTTTTCTATTTGGCGCAAGAGATTCCAGGTGAACCCATTTGGAAGACAGCTCTCGAATATCAGATTTTAGATAACGAAAGGCATCCTGATGCCAAATTGGGAAAGAACGGCAATCGCCAGTCGGCTTCGTTGTACGATATTCTTCCTGCTGTTCCACAAAATGCAAAACCGGCAGGCGAATGGAATACCGGTGGCATTTTGGTATACAAAGGAACCGTTGTTCATAAACAAAATGGTGAAAATGTTTTGGAATGCCATTTGTGGACGGACGAATGGAGGAAGATGGTAGAAGATAGCAAATTTAAGGGTATGGATGGCATTATCAATGTGGGTGATCCGGATCGTGAAGGTTATATCGGATTACAAGATCACGGCGATGATGTATGGTTTAGGAATATCAAGATCAAAATTTTAGATTGATTGATATTGTTATATTCGAGTCACTGAAAATCCGTTTTTGTAAATAAATACATTACTTTTACTTAAGACAATGATTTTCAGTGACTCGAATTCTTTATTTGGCTTGAAGTTTGTGAACTCCAGTGAGGCTTGTGCAAAGATCAATTAAAGTTTTAAAAAGTATTTTATGAGAAGTGAAAAGGAAAAAAAAGTAATAAATAGACGTCAGTTTTTAGGCTATTCGGCGTTGGGATTGGCGGGATTAACTATTCTTCCAAGTTGGCGGATGGCCGATGGTAAACGGATACCACCAAGCGATAGGGTTGTTCTGGGTTTCATCGGAGTCGGTCGTCAAGGGGTTTCCGATTTTTATAGTTTTTCTGAATGTCCGGGTGTACAAGTGGTTGCTTGTGCTGATGTCGATCAATTGAAACGTGAACGTTTTAAGAATAAAGTAGAAGCGTGGCAGAAATCGCAGGGTATGGCGCAACGTTGCGATATGTATGAATTTTATGAAGACTTACTTGAACGTCGCGATATTGATGCTGTATCAATAGCTACACCGGACCATTGGCATGCATTGGTTGCCATTGATGCGTGTAGGGCCGGGAAGGATATTTATCTACAAAAACCTCTCGCATATACCATTCGCGAAGGGTTGGAAATTGTAAAGGCAGTACGTCAAAATAGCCGTGTTTTACAAGTTGGAAGCCAACAACGCTCGAGTAAAGAGTTTCAAACAGCCATTGCCTTGGTTCGTGAAGGTGCAATCGGTCATATAGAATCTATTTATGCACGGGTAGGTGATCCCCCAAAACCGTTTGATTTACCTGAGCAACCTGTTCCTTCAACATTAAATTGGAACAAATGGATGGGACCGCTGAACGATCCGAAAATCCATTACCATCCGGATCTTTGTCCTCCCATTTCCCTTAAACCGGAACAAGACGAAAAATTATGGGGTGCATGGCGTTGGTATCGAGAAACGGGTAATGGTTATACTGCTGATTGGGGAGCTCATATGTTTGATATAGCCCAGGCAGCCATCGGAATGGATGGCTCAGGTCCTTGTGAGTTTATTCCGAAAGGATATAACGGAACCGAATATTTGACCATGAAATATATTAACGGGATAGTAATGACGGAGCAGCCTTTTAAAGAAGATGATCTTGAAGCTAAGGGCATTCGTTTCAATGGCAGTAAAGGATGGATAAAAGTAGCTCGTGGTTATATCGAATGTTCGGATCCTTCTTTGTTGAAAAAACAGGAGCAAAAAATTGGGGAAGGTCAATACGAGGTAAGTTCCCCACACATGCAGAATTTTATTGATGCAGTCCGATCGCGAAAAAATCCGATTGCACCGGTTGAAGCCGGATGCAGCACAAACACACTTTGTTGCATCGCTAATATTGCCACAGAACTGCAGCGGCCGGTTAAATGGGATCCGGTAACTTTGAGTTTTGGTGATGATGTCGAAGCCGCAGCTCATCGATTATATCATTATCAGTACAGAAGACCTTATTCGTTGTAAATTAATTAATTTAAAGATTATGAATAAACATAATGATGTAAAGAAAAATGGATGGGCAAAAAAATTGACAATTTTGTTTTTATCTATTTTTTGTACTCAGTTGGTCAGTTTTGCCAAAGATAAGCCAAACTCCAAGTTTGAAGGAGTTCAAATAGGTACAATAACATATAGTTATCGGAGTATGCCCGATCAGTCACTTCCAGCCATACTTGAATATATTGTGCAATCCGGAATAAATTCTGTGGAATTAATGGGTGAACCGGTTGAAGAATATGCCGGGATTCCTAAGAGCAGAGATCGTGAGGTATTAAAAAAATGGCGTACTTCGGCATCAATGGATATATTTAAGGAGGTTCGGAAAATGTTTGACAACAAGGGGGTCGAAATTCATATTTTGAAACTCGGAAATCATACATGGTCTGATGAAGAAATCGACTATGCTTTCAATGTTGCTAAAGTTTTGGGTGCTAAAGGTATTTCAATGGAAATATCGGAAGAAGCTGCTAAACGAATGGAACCTTTTGCCGAAAAACACCAATTATATGTAATATTTCACAATCATTTTCAGCCGGCAGACCCTAAGTTCAGTTTTGATAAGATTCTGGCTTATGGGCCTATGATTATGTTGAACTTTGATGCAGGTCATTACTACGGTGTGACGGGATTAAATCCGTGTGATTTGATTCAGCGGCTTCACGAACGGATTATTAGCATACATATTAAAGATAAAACAGGGCCAAAAGCAGTAGAACCTAATAAAAATGTGGAGTTTGGAAAGGGGGAGACTCCTATTAAGGAAATGTTGCAATTGATAAAGAAAAACAAATGGCCCATTTATTGCGATATCGAACTCGAGTATGAGATTCCTCAAGGTTCTGATGCAGTGAAAGAAGTGATCAAATGTGTGAATTATTGCAGAAAAGCGCTGATGGAATAAAAAGTATTCCGTTTTAAAGCACATTCGTGAGTATCAGATGGAATGTTTTGTTTAAAACACATAGAAATAAGCGAGTTGATATATTAAATATTATTCATCAAAAAAATAAATTGCAAAAATATTTACAAAATGAAAAAACAATCTTTTTTATTGATTTGTGCACTAATTGGAAGTGCATTAATGATGAGTTGCAATCAAAAACAGGGAGCAAAAATTGCTCAAAATGGTGATAGTGCCAAAATAGACAAAAAAATTTATTTGCAACTTTACTCCGTACGCGACGATATTAATTCCGATTTTAAAGGGACTATTGCAAAAGTTGCAGAAATCGGATATACAGGAATAGAAGCTGCAGGATATGCAGATGGTAAATTTTATGGTTTAGAACCTAAAGAATTTAAAGCGGAAATTGAGAATGTAGGCATGGAAGTTCTTTCCTCGCATGCAGGAAGACCTTTAGCTGAAAATGTTGCTCAAACCAACTGGGAAGAGGTGTGGAAATGGTGGGATGAAGCTATTGCTGCTCATAAAGCTGCAGGAATGAAATATCTTGTGGTTCCATGGATTCCAACTCCAAAGACATTGGCCGATTTGAAATCGTATTGTGATTATTTCAATCAGATTGGCGAAAAATGTAACGCCGCAGGACTTCGTTTTGGCTATCATAATCATAATTTTGAATTTATTGAGATTGAAGGGCAGACCATGTATGATTACATGCTGAACAATACCGATCCTTCGAAAGTCTTTTTCCAGATGGATGTGTATTGGACGGTAAGGGGAGGTAAAAGTCCGGTAGAGTATTTTAAAAAATATCCGGGTCGCTTTGAATTGCTCCATATAAAGGACGAAAAAGAACTCGGACAGAGCGGAATGGTAGGTTTTGACGCTATTTTCAACAATATCGATAAAGCCGGCGCTAAATACATTATAGTAGAAGTGGAAAAATACGATTATTCTCCTTTTGAAAGCATAAAAATGAGCTATGATTACCTAATTAACAGCCCATTTGTGAAAGCAGACTATTCCCGGAATGCTCAATAGTGAGGAGAAATTTGTATTATTATAAAAAGATAAAGAGGCTGTCTCAAATTTTGTTTTTTGAGACAGCTTTTTTTCATGCGTGCACGAAAATTTTATCCTTTTGCGGAAAAGGCGGGTTAACACTAACCAACTATATTCCTCCGTCGAATTTTCCAACGAGAGATACAGAGAAACACTATCCTATTTCTAAAAATCCGACGGGCAAAAAACGGAGTTTTTTGCATAAAACCGGTCTTAATTTCACAGAAAACCGTTTCTTTTGTTAAAGAATATTGTTGAGATAGGAGTAAATTATAATTTTTATATACGTCGGAAAATCCGACGCGGGTTAAAAAATTTTCAAAGAGAGATTTTCAAAGTGAAAAGGCGAATACCCTATCTGTTGTTCAACTTTTAGGGGTTACCACACATAAAAAACAGTAAAAATACTCTCTTTTTGTTAATCTAATCTTCGCACAAACAAGCTACCAAATTACGATCGCCGTAAGCATCGTCGATGCGGGCAACATTAATCCAGAATTTGTTTTCTGCCACATAAGGTAAGGGATAGACTGCTTTGCTTCGTGGATAAACATGCTTCCATTCGTTCGCTACGCATTCATATTCGGGATGGGGCGCATTTACCAGCACGTTGTCGTCAGCAGGATATGTGCCTTCTACTATCTCCATGATTTCCTTATAGATGCTGTTCATGGCTGCTACAAATCGATCCAGCTCGGCAAGGCTTTCACTTTCGGTAGGTTCGACCATGAGTGTGCCGTGAACAGGGAACGAAAGGGTAGGGGCATGAAAACCATAGTCCATCAGCCGTTTGGCAATATCGGTTTCGGTAACGCCCGAAATTTCTTTTATTTTTCGACATTCCAGGATGAGTTCGTGGCCTACTCTTCCGTTGGCTCCACGATATACAATGCCATACGTGTCTTTTAGCTTTTCGGCAAGGTAATTGGCATTGAGAATAGCCACTTTGGTTGCTTCGGTCAGTCCGTCGGCACCCATCATTTTTATATAAGCATAGGCAATTTGCAATACTCCGGCACTTCCATAAGGTGCAGCGGACACCGTATTCAGATCGCTTTCGAACATTACCGGATGGCCGGGAAGAAAAGGGATCAAATGTTCGGCCACGCAGATCGGACCTACGCCGGGACCGCCTCCACCATGCGGTATGGCAAACGTTTTGTGGAGATTAAGATGACAAACATCGGCACCAATTGTTCCGGGATTGGTAATTCCTACCTGTGCATTCATGTTGGCGCCATCCATATATACCTGACCTCCGGCCTCGTGGATGATGCGGCACATTTCCTTGATTTTTGTTTCGAAAATGCCGTGAGTAGAAGGATAGGTAATCATGAAAGCTGCTAAATTATTGTTGTGTTCTTCCGCTTTATTACGCAAATCGTTGAGATCCACATTGCCTTTTTCGTCGCATGCAACCACGATAGGCGTATAACCGGCCTGCACTGCGCTGGCAAAATTGGTTCCGTGTGCCGATGCCGGAATAAGCACAATTTTGCGATGCTCTTGGTCCATGCTTTTCAGATAGCTTGCTATCACAATGAGCCCTGCATATTCTCCTGCTGCTCCCGAATTGGGTTGGAGGCTGACGCCGGGTAAACCGGTTATTTCCGCCAACATCAATTTCAATTCTTCTATCATTTCGTGATAGCCCTGTACCTGTTCAATGGGTGCAAAAGGATGTATTTTTTGAAAACCAGCATAGCCCAGCGGCAATAATTCCGATGCTGCATTCAGCTTCATTGTGCACGATCCTAAGGGAATCATCGAATGTGCCAGCGAAATGTCTTTTCTTTCGAGGCGTTTAATATAACGCATCATTTCGGTCTCGGTGTGGTAGTTGTTAAAGACCGGATGCGTAAGGAATTTTGAAGTACGAAGCTGTTCCTGAGTAAGGGTTATTTTTTGGGGCAGATCGTCAATCATAAACACTTTGGAGCTGCCGGCAGCCATTGCAAAAACAGCCAACAATTCGTGTGCCCGATAACTGTTGGTGGTTTCGTCGATGCTGATGCCGATTTCTCCCGATTTGAAATAACGCAGATTGATGTTTCTTATTTCGGCATTGTTTCGAATGTCTTTTTGTGAAATAGTGGGAGGAAGTTTTATTTTTAAGGTATCGAAATAACTCGAGTTGAGTTGTTTGTATCCCATTGCCGTTAGTTCATCGGCTATGAGCGAAGCAATGGAATGCACCCGTTCGGCAATTTTCTTTAACCCATCGGGACCGTGATAAACAGCGTAGAACGACGACATTGTTGCCAGCAATGCTTGTGCCGTACAAATGTTTGAGGTGGCTTTTTCGCGTTTGATGTGTTGCTCGCGTGTTTGTAAGGCCATGCGGAATGCTTTTTTCCCGTAAGCATCTTTTGAAATGCCGATGATGCGTCCCGGTACAAACCGTTTGTACTCGTCGCGGGTAGCAAAGAAAGCAGCCGAAGGTCCCCCGTAAAACATGGGAATGCCAAAACGTTGGCTGCTGCCGAAAGCAATGTCGGCGCCCCATTCTCCCGGTGGAATGAGCATGACAAGTGCCAATAAGTCGGTAGCCACAGCTACTTTGCAATCTACGGCATGAGCTTTTTCCACGAAGAGACGATAATCTTCCACATTGCCGTCGCTATTGGGATATTGTACAATAGCCCCAAAAAATTTATCGTCTAAAGTGGCGGTTTTATAATCACCTACCACGATATTTTTGCCTGTATAGCGCATGCGGGTACGCAATACGGATAGAGTTTGTGGAAAAATATGTTCGTCGACAAACAGGGTGTCGGCATTTTTTTTTGCTTTGTTGCGCGAACATAAAGCATACATCATGTTAGCGGCTTCGGCTGCTGCTGTGGCTTCGTCGAGCAACGACGAGTTAGCCAATGGAAGGGCTGTGAGGTTGCTCACCATCGTCTGAAAATTCAACAGCGCTTCGAGTCGTCCTTGTGAAATTTCAGACTGATAGGGTGTATACGAGGTATACCAAACCGGATTTTCGAATACGTTACGGTAAATTACGGCCGGTGTCACTGTATCGTACCATCCCATGCCGATATACGAGGCACATACCTTGTTTTTGGAAGCCAAGTGTGCTACTTCTTCTGCATATTCTTGTTCCGATAGCGCTTTGGGAAGTGACAAGGGTTTGCTAAGGCGGATATCGCGTGGAATAGTTTGATCGATTAATTCGTCTATGTTGGAAACGCCGATGATTTCAAGCATTTTTTCCATTTCGGACGGGTCGATCCCGATATGTCGGGTTTTAAAATGTTCCATTTCCATAACATGAAGAGATTTTTTCGATGATTGAATGTTTTATAATTAAATTCCTACAAAAGGATTGTATTTTTTTTCGTTTCCGATAGTGGTTACAGGGCCGTGGCCGGGATAAACAACCGTTTCGTCGGGCAATACAAACAATTTGTTTTTGATACCTTCTACTAACTGATTGTAATCTCCTCCTATAAAATCGGTTCTTCCGATACTTCCGTTAAAGAGAACATCTCCCACAAACGCACAATTTGCAGCTTTATTGTAAAAAACGAGGCTTCCTGCCGAATGTCCGGGAATATGAATAACGTGCAATTGTTGATTGCCAAAAGAAACGATATCGTTTTCTTTCAGATAAATTCCAAGTGGTGGAACAGAAAGATGAGATATGTCGACTCCAAACATTTGAGAATGAGTGGAAAGTTTTTTTAGCAAATACTCATCGGCTGCGTGTGCTTCGGGTTTAACGCCGAATTTAGAAACAACAAAATCATTTCCCAATATATGGTCGAAATGTAAATGGGTGTTTAAGAGATGTTTTACGGTAAGATTGTTGTTTACTATATAGTTGAATAGTGTTTCTTTTTCATGGGGATACCAACATGCAGGGTCAATTATCACACACTCGCCGGTTTCATCGGAAAGCACATAAGTATTTACGGCTAATGGGCCAAATTCAAATATTTTAATTTTCATCAATAAAAAGGGATTTGTAATTTAATCTATTCGGGAAACTGTTGTTTTTACAAAAATAGTTTTTTCTTTCCAATTATTGCCCGGAAAGCCCGATAATAATCGTTATTTGATTATTGGAAGGTATACCAAATGTTTTGTTTCAAAAAATGGTTCGTTAAAATATGTCGTCAAAGGAATGACCTTAACTTTGTTTGTAAAGGGTTTTATCTCGTGGGTTAAATCGCCGCCTTTCAGACAAATAATGCCGTTGGGAAGTGCATTTTTGTGTTGAGACGAGATATTTTTTTGCGTGGTTTTTACCAATTCGGGTAAAGACATGACGGCACGGCTGACCACGAAATCGAATGTTCTTTTTTCCTTCTCAACGCGTGAATGAGCAAATTCTACATTCTGCAACCCGATGGCTGTTGAGATTTCGCTTGCTACCTTAATTTTTTTCCCGATGCTGTCTAACAATAGAAACCGAACCTCAGGAAAAAAGATGGCCAGCGGAATGCCGGGGAAACCGCCACCGGTTCCCACATCCATAATTTTTGTTCTTCCTACGAAAGAAATGAATTTGGCTATTGACAACGAGTGCAATACATGATGAAGGTAAAGGTTATCGATATCTTTTCTGGAAATGACATTTATTTTGGCGTTCCATTCTTTGTACAAGTCATAAAGCGCATCAAATTGGTGTTGTTGATGTTCGGTTAAAGAAGGGAAATACTGTTTTATGAGGTTTGACATTATCTTGCAGCTAATTTCGAAACAACGGTATTTTCTTTCAGTATTGACCGCAGAGCGTCATACGAAAGAAAAATAACCTGAGCATTTAACGGATAGGCGGTATATTCTCCTCTATTAAAGATATAGGTGATACCTTCATCATCTACAAGGAAATTTTTATTAGGTGCAATTTCTTCTATATCAGAATAGCCCAGGTCTTCCAGATCACCAATTGTCTTAACGCCGTTTTGATTTATTAAGGAAGAGATAAACAGTAACCGGAGTTGTTTTTCGTAACCCGACTTAAATATATCGTTTTCGGTAAGAATTTTCCCTGTTTTAAGATTGATTACGCAATTTTTATAGGATTCAAAAGGCATTTCTCCACCTTTGTTGCCGGTTTGCTTTACCTGGAAAGACAAAATGTTGTCCTTATTAAAGTAAATCGTATCTGAAAGAGTTTCGTAATACGAATAAAAGGTATATGATAACGTATCGCCATAGGCAATTTCCCCGGTATCGGAATAAGGGGGCATTAAGGTTTCGATGAGTTTCATATCGGATACATTCTTGCTGAATGTTTTTGCGTCTCTCAGATAATTTTCTACGTAATTGGTTATATATCTATCTATGGCTTCCTGAGGGGAAAAGTCGACATAAGAATGCCCAAACATGTTTTCTATAAACAATTGTTGCAATTGTTTTACGTCTGATTTTTCGGCAGTTTTGGGATAAACAAAACGAATGGCTATTTCACAAAAAGGTTGAGTGGTATCGTTATCCAGATGCGATTTTTTTGTTACAGACAGCACATCGAACTCGATTCTGTTGTTACTGCCGGATGTATTATTTACGTTTTTACAGGAGAAAAAAGAAGAAATCGTACCTATGCAAATGAAAATTGCATATAATTTTTTTTGTTTTTTCATGAACATAATCCTCTATTCATCGTTTGCAAAATTACACTTTTTATAAGAATTATGTCTGTTTTCAAAAGAAAAAATGTAACAATGTTCCGATTATCGTGCGATAATTATGAATAAAATAAAGGCAACGATTGCTTCAATCGCCAGGGGAGCGCCAAAAATGTCACCCACAAACCGGCTGAATCTTTTCGCAGGTTGAGTGAGGTTGGCATTCATTTCGATCATTTTTCACCGGTGAATTTTCAGCACGTAAATTACGCTTCTCCCATCTTCCCTAAGGGAGGAAAAAAATTTTCGGGTTCGTTTCCCAAATGAATAGTTCCGTTCACTTTTTCGAATTTTTCGATATTGTCTTTTAGTGCCAAAAGCAGACGTTTGGCGTTTTCGGGAGTGAGAATGATGCGCGATTTAACTTTTGCTTTTGGTACACCCGGCACGATCCGAACAAAATCGATAACAAATTCGGAAGAAGAATGGGAAATAATGGCCAGATTTGCATACGTTCCTTGAGCTATTTCCTCGGATAACTCGATTTGAATTTGGTTTTCTTCTTTGTAGTTTTCCATTGTTTTAATTTTTTATCAATACACGATTGTTTTTTTGTTTGAGGTAATTTTTTCATTCCGGGGAAAATTTTTTTGACAATTTTCGTTTTTTGAATTTTCTATGGAATGACATAATGTGTAAAAGTAGTATAAAAAAATGAAATAAGTTTATTTACTTCTTCTTTTTTTTAATTTTCTTTTTTTCTCACAAACGAATAGTACCTGTTTTATATATTCAGTTAAAAAAAGAAAAATATCTCTGCATTATTTTATATACTCCTTTTTTTCGCAATAAATTTTCTACATTTGTAGAGAACTTAAAGGCAAATTAGTTATTAATCACACTAAACATTAAAACAATGGTAAGTTACAAAGAACTGGGTCTTGTAAATTCAAGAGAGCTGTTTAAAAAAGCAATGGAAGGCGGTTATGCCATTCCGGGATTTAATTTCAATAATATGGAACAATTGCAGGCTATTGTTTCCGCCTGTGTTGAGACAAAATCGCCCGTGATTTTGCAGGTATCGAGTGGTGCACGAAAATATGCCAATCAGACGCTGTTGCGTTATATGGCTCAAGGTGCAGTTGAGTATGCAAAAGAACTGGGATATCCGATTCCTATTGTGCTACATCTTGATCACGGAAACAGCTTTGAACTGTGTAAAAGTTGCATCGAATATGGATTTTCATCGGTGATGATTGACGGTTCGCATCTGCCCTACGAAGAAAATGTGGCATTGACCAAGCAAGTGGTTGACTATGCTCACCAATTTGATGTTACCGTGGAAGGAGAATTGGGTGTGTTGGCCGGCATTGAAGACGATGTTAAAGCAGAAAGTCATACCTATACCGATCCCGATGAGGTGGTGGATTTTGTGAGTCGTACAGGAGTGGATTCATTGGCAATTTCCATTGGGACTTCTCATGGTGCATATAAATTTAAACCGGAGCAATGTACACGCGATGAAAAAGGAAGATTGGTTCCTCCTCCTTTGCGTTTCGATATCCTGAAAGAGGTTGAAAGACGTATTCCGGGATTTCCTATTGTCCTTCACGGTGCTTCTTCTGTTCCTCAAGAGTATGTGGATGAAATTAACAAATATGGTGGCAAATTGAAAGATTCTATTGGGATTCCGGAAGAGCAACTTCGTGAGGCTGCCAAATCGGCCGTTTGCAAAATCAATATCGATTCCGACGGTCGCTTGGCAATGACAGCTGCAGTGCGAAGAGTACTCTGGACACAGCCCGAAGAATTCGATCCGCGTAAATATCTTGGGCCGGCTCGCGATGAACTGAAAAAACTTTATATGCATAAAACCCAAAACGTACTGGGAAGTGCAGGTAAAGCTTAATGAACAAAGTGCACTGCTAACGTTTTAAGTAGGCAGAAAATAATAAGGAAGACCGGGCGTTGCCGATAGAGCAATAGCCTGGTTTTTTGCATTAATATTGTAGATTTTAGTTTTTAATCTGATGAGAAGGATCGGCTGCATTACCGTGTTTTATTTTTTATGGGTTGCCGCTATGACCGGTCAAATAACATCCGAGGAAAGTGCGGTTAACGATTCTGTTTATAAAATTCGGCAAAACAAATCTGTCGATTTGGTCAACAGGTTTCCCATTAAATTAGGGGAAAAATACATGCCGATGCTATACCTGGCAGATACGCTGGTTAATTTGGTTTTGGACGATTGGCTTCCTTTGGGAAATCCCCAAACGAATGCTTTTGATTTCGGTCGCATTCAGACCATTCCCACATACAATCATATGGAAGGATTCAGATTGAGAGGAGGGGTGGCATCTACGACACGATTTCATTCACATTTTTTCCTGAAAGGGTATATGGCTTATGGCTTCAAGGACGAAAAACTCAAATACAGAGGCGAAGCAACCTGGTCGTTCAATAATCCGCTTTATCACGAAGAAGAGTTCCCCATAAATAACCTTTCTGTTATTTATGAAAACGATGTGTATCCTTTTGCGGAGTTGCACCCACGCGCAACAAACGATGCCGTATTGTATACATACAAACATTCCGAAGGTGCAACAGCTTATCGGAATTTTACCGAACTTCGTTATGAAAAAGAAACTTTATGGGGTTTGGCATGTCAGGCGTGGGTTCGCACTTCTACCATCGAACCGGGAGAAGGATTTTCTTTTATGACCCTTAAAGGAGATAATGAGCCGGTCTTGCATTCGGATTTAAAGACGGGTGAAGTGGGGGTATTGCTACGTTATATACCCTCAGTGTCGTATTTTCAATATCGGCGAAAACGGGAATTGTTGACCTACGGCAAGCCCATCTTCACGGTGTCGTATACAACAGGATTGAACGATTTCCTGGGTGGTAGGGTATCGTATGAAAGAGTTGAAGTTTCGGTCCAGGAACGTTTTGTCATTGGTGATTATGGTCGATTTAATGTCTCGGCAGATGTTCAAAGAGTTTGGGGCCTTTTGCCTTTCCCCCTGTTGCTTTATCCCAATCAGCACAGTAAAAATCCAATAGAAAACAGTGCATTTTATTGTACGCCGGCTATTGAATTTGTAGGTGACAAACAGTATGCATTACGCACAAGTTTTATCGGGAATCGATGGTTGCTCTATCGCGTACCTGTTTTTAGAAAATGGGGAACCAAAGAGTTGATCACTTTTCGAACAGTCTATAGTAAATTGGAAAATAAAAATATGCCTACGTCGGACAATGGGCTTTTTATTTTTCCTGAAACAACCACCGTTATGAAGAAAATGCCCTATATCGAGGGTTCGATAGGGGTTGTTAATTTTATGGGTTTTTTTCGTGTCGAATACGTCCACCGTTTTACCTATCGTAATAATCCTCACGCTATTCGGGGGAGTTTACGGTTGGATATAACTATTTGATAAAATGAAAAGGGAAAGAGCTGCATATTCCCTTTTTTTCACTTATCTTTGTATTTGCTATGCGAAAAGAGAAAAGAATTACCATTTTAGGAATAGAATCTTCTTGCGATGATACGTCGGCTGCAGTGATTCGCGATAGGATAATCTTATCGAATGTAATAGCTAATCAGTCGGTACACGAACGATACGGAGGGGTTGTTCCCGAATTGGCATCGCGTGCGCATCAACAAAATATTATTCCGGTGGTGCACGATGCACTGAAGCAAGCCGGGGTATCAAAAGACGAACTCTCGGCAATAGCTTTTACTCGGGGACCCGGGTTGTTGGGTTCATTGCTGGTGGGAACGTCCTTTGCCAAGGGTTTTTCTTCGGCATTGAACATTCCTCTGATCGATGTCAATCATTTGCAAGCACATGTGTTGGCACATTTTATTAAGGAGAATGAAGACGACAACTCTCACCCCGACTTTCCTTTCCTGTGTTTATTGGTTTCCGGAGGCAACTCGCAGATAATTCTTGTGAAATCGTACAACGATATGGAGATTATCGGGCAGACGATTGACGATGCTGCCGGTGAAGCGTTTGATAAATGTGCCAAGGTGATGGGGTTGGGTTATCCCGGGGGACCGGAAGTAGATCGATTGGCTAAACTGGGAAATCCCAAAAAGTTTACTTTCAGTAAACCACATGTTGCCGGCTACGATTACAGTTTCAGCGGATTAAAAACGTCGTTCTTGTATTTTTTGCGCGATGAGTTAAAAGCAGATCCTGTTTTTATCGAAAAAAACAGGGAGGATCTGTGTGCATCTTTACAAAAAACAATCATCGATATCTTGATGGACAAATTGTATCGTGCGTCTAAAGATTTACATATAAAAGAAATTGCCGTTGCCGGTGGCGTTTCGGCAAATTCCGGCTTGCGTAACGCTTTTGAAAAATACGCCAAAAGATATCGGTGGAAAATTCATATTCCGAAATTTTCCTATACTACCGATAATGCGGCTATGGTTGCTATTACGGGATACTTTAAATACCTCGACAACGACTTTTGCAGTCACGATGTGGCGCCTTACGCAAGAGTAGCAATATAATAATTAAATATATATTCATGTCATTTACAGAAAATTCCAAGTTGGAGGAGAATAAGCAAAGCCTCAATTTTATTGAAGCCATTATTGAAAAGGATCTACAGGAAGGTAAAAACGGTGGGCGCATTCAAACCCGCTTCCCGCCTGAGCCCAATGGTTATCTGCATATCGGACATGCAAAAGCAGTATGCCTTAATTTTGGCATTGCAGAAAAATACGGTGGTATTTGTAACCTTCGGTTCGATGATACTAATCCTGTGAAAGAGGATGTTGAATATGTGGATTCCATCATGGAGGATATCCAATGGCTCGGCTTTCAGTGGAAAAATGTATACTATGCTTCCGATTATTTTCAGCAGCTTTGGGATTTTGCAGTAAAGCTGATTAAAGAAGGTAAGGCATATGTTGATGAGCAATCGGCCGAAGAAATTGCAAAGCAAAAGGGCACTCCGACGCAACCCGGTATAAACAGTCCGTATCGCGACCGTCCTATGGAAGAATCGCTCGAATTGTTTTATAAAATGAATTCCGGAGAAATTCCGGAAGGAAAGATGGTGTTGCGTGCCAAAATCGATATGGCTTCACCCAATATGCACCTTCGCGATCCCATCATGTACCGCATTATTCATTTGCCTCACCATCGTACAGGTACAAAATGGAAAGCTTATCCCATGTACGATTTTGCGCACGGACAGTGCGACTATTTTGAAGGGGTTACCCATTCGCTGTGCACATTGGAATTTGAACCTCACCGTCCCCTTTACGACTGGTTTATCGATCAATTGGCCGATAGTGATTATCGTCCACGTCAGATCGAATTCAACCGGTTGAATTTGACGTATACGGTAATGAGCAAGCGTAAACTTTTACAGCTTGTAAAAGAAAAATATGTGAGCGGATGGGATGATCCTCGCTTGCCAACGCTCTGTGGTTTGCGCCGTAGAGGCTATACACCTGAAGCCATTCGAAATTTTATTGGCAGGATCGGCTATACAAAATACGAAGCAATCATCGATATGTCGTTGTTGGAGCACAGCATACGCGAAGATTTAAATAAAAAAGATATTCGTGTGTCGGCTGTTCTTGACCCTATAAAGCTTATTATTACCAATTATCCTGAAGAAAAGGTAGAAGCAGTGACTGCCATTAATAATCCCGAAGATGAGACGATGGGCACTCGTGAGGTGATGTTCAGTAGGGAGCTGTGGATCGAACGTGACGATTTTATGGAAAATCCTCCAAAAAAATATTTCCGCTTGACACCGGGAAAAGAAGTGCGTTTAAAAAACGCTTACATCATAAAATGTACGGGTTGCAAAAAAGATGAAAGCGGAAATGTGGTTGAGGTTTATGCTGAATACGATCCCAATACCCGAAGTGGGATGCCCGAAGCAAACCGCAAGGTGAAAGGGACCATTCACTGGGTTTCTGTACCTCACAGTCTGAATGCTGAAGTACGTTTGTATGACCGATTGTTTTTGGTAGAGAATCCCGCAGAGGAAAAGGAAAAAGATTTATATGAATTATTGAATCCCAATTCGTTGATTGTGAAGAAAAACTGCAAAGTGGAAATGTATTTGAAAGATGCTCAGCCATTAGACAGTTTTCAATTTCAGCGTATCGGTTATTTTAATGTCGACCCGGATTCCACAAATAACCATTTAATTTTTAACCGCACAGTGGCATTGAAAGATTCATGGAGCAAAATTAAACAGAGTTGAATTTTTAAAAAGTAATCAATCTTTTTTGACTTTTGATGGAGGAGATGCTGAAAAATGGATGACGAATTAAATATGGATGCATTGATCGAGAAGTACGAACAGATGCGTGCGCTAGGTAAAAAAATGTATCTCGATGCCGATGAATTTGCCTTATTGGCACAATATTATGGTGAATTGGGCGACTACGATGAAGCTGAACTCATCATTGAAGAAGGGCTTAAAATGCATCCGGGAAGTTCGGAACTCATGCTGCAATATGCAAAAAAAATGATTTATTGGGAGAAATACGAAGAAGCGTATCGCTATTTGTTGCATATCACGAACGATGGTGATCTCGAACTTCCATTACTGAAAATCGAGTCGTTGTTGCATCTCGAGAGGTATGACGAAGCTGCTAAAATAATTGATGATATCATATCAGAAAATATTCCCCAACAAGATCTGTATACTTTTTTCACCGAAATAGGGTATATGTATAACGATATGAATCAATTTGATCGCGCGATCTTTTTCTTGGAAGAGGGCTTAAAAATCAATCCATTCGATTCGGATGTTCTTACTGATCTGGCTTACGCTTATGAAATGAAAGGCGATTTTGAAAAAGCTATTGAATACAATAATAAGTTGCTCGATATTGACCCTTATTCTTTTGACGGATGGATAAATCTTGGCAAATTGTATTCTATAAATGAAGAATATGGTAAAGCGGTGGATGCTTTTGATTTTGCTCTTACGATTAACGAAAAAGATATTTCGGTATTAAAGATGAAAGCTCTTTCGCTTTACATGCACGATAATGTAGAAGAAGCGATCCGCATATTTGAAGAATGTTTGAAAGAATCTCCTAATGATGAAAGTTTGTATGATTCTTTGTTGGAGGGATACGAAGTGATGCAGCAATACGATGAGATGATGAAAATCATTGATCGGAAAGAGAAGAAATTTGGTTCTAAAGGTATTTTGTTGAAAAGGGCACATGTGTATATTGTTCAGCGAGATTATGACAAAGCTCGGGAAATTTTTGGACAGATTCCCGAGGATGAAAAAAATACGTGGGGGTATTACATGCTGCAAGGAGATCTGGCTTTTTATAATGAAGACTTTATTGCTGCTGAGACAGCTTATATGAAAGCATCGATGAAATCGCCCGATAACGAAAATATCATCGACCGTCTGGCTAATGTGAGTGTGGCTCGTGAAAAATACGAACAGGCAGAAGAATATCTTGAACAACTTTTAGAGCTTGATCCGGATTATCCGGCAGCGAAATCCAAATTGGCAATTGTGCGTTTTGAAATTGGTGCTAAAGAACCTTTTGACGAAATTATAAACCGATTTTCGGATGATGAGTTGCGTTCATTGCTCAATCTCATCACAAATAATAGCGCCGATTTTTCGAAATACGGAAGAGAAAAGTTGCTTGCTCAATTGAATGAGGCGAGAGAAAATCGAATACTTTTCAAAAATATTAAATATTAAATGGGGCATAGTACAATAAAGTTGTGTGGTTCCTAAGTGCTAAATTCAAATTAGAAGTGCGACACACCGACTGATGTTTTTCAATTATTCGGTTGCAAAAGGGCATGAAAAACACCACGGCGTTTGTCAAACGACGAGGGTGAAGACTTCATTATGGATTTCCGAGGGGTTTGTGCTATGGTTTACCGTTGGAGAAAATGAGTAAAATCAATGAAGAAAACGATTTATTTTTTTCTTTTTTACTGCTTTTTTATTTTGGCGGGAAGAGGGAATGCTGTATCGCAAACTAGCCAAAAGGGAATAAAAGCTGTACCTGCAAATGATTTTCTTAATAGTTTAGGGGTATGTTCCAGTATCACCGGAAGAGGGGAGACTTTAAAAGGGACAATAGATGCACTTACTTACACAGGCATTCGTTTTGTTAGATGTGGGCTCGAAGATCGTATCTCTGTTCAAGACATGATTACACTTCATAAGCAAACCGGTGCGAGAATTTGTTATGGATTACTGAGTGGCGGTACCGATCTTGACAGGTTATTGAGGGAATCCCGGCAATTGGCCTCGGCGGATGTTCTCCTTGCTTTGGAAGGGAATAACGAGCCCAATAATTGGACGGTTACTTATCAAGGTGAGACAGGAGGTGGTAATTTATCGTGGATGCCTGTGGCAAAATTACAACGTGATTTATATAGTTTGGTTAAAAGTGATGCTGTTTTGAAAAATTATCCGGTATGGAATATTTCGGAGGGTGGAGCCCAAACAGATAATGTCGGACTGCAGTTTCTGACTATTCCGGAAAGAGCAAACACGTTGATGCCGGCAGGTACTCAATATGCCGATTATGCAAACTGTCATAATTATATCACTCACCCGGCATGGCCGGGATTGCATGATAATCAGACATGGCTGAGTGCAAGTCCCGGTGCGGATTGTCCTGTGGACGGCTTGTATAAAAATTATGGATTGACTTGGAGAAACCATTTTGAAGGTTATTCCGAAAGTGAGCTTTTAACTTTACCGCGAGTTACCACAGAAACCGGTTATTCTATTGATAAAGATGTAAATGAAGAAATGCAGGCTCGTTTATATATGAATTTGTATCTTTCTCAGTTCAAAAGGGGGTGGAGTTATACGGCTATATACCTTTTGCGAACGCGGGAAAACGAGCCGGATCATGAAAGTTTTGCTTTGTATACAATGGACTATACGCCAAAGCAAGCAGCACATTACCTTCATAATTTAACGACTATTCTTGCTGACAACAAATCAATTGATCATACGGGCTCACTCGGTTACTTTATTGTTAATCGACCCGCCACAGTACATGATTTGTTATTGCAAAAGAGCAATGGCAAATTTTTTTTGGTGGTGTGGGGTGAAAAATTTACCGGCGGAAAGGATGAGATCACGATAACTTTCAGTAAAATCCACCGTTTTGTGAATATCTATGACCCGACAACAGGAACTTTACCAATCAGCACGAAAAAACAGGTCAAGTCGGTTCAGTTGACTATGAGTGATCATCCGGTGGTGGTCGAAATCTATTAAGTAGTTTAATTGTTGCCTCCTAAGTTGCCAAGTCCTAAGTCAAATTCAAATTCAAATTAGAAGTGCGACACTACGGTTGATGTTTTTCAATTATCCGGTTGCAAAAAGGCATGAAAAATACCACAGGGTTTGCCAAACAGAGGTATGTAGCTCCCAAAGAGAGGCAACCGGCAAGTACAAATTTATTCTGTGACCGAAATTTTTAAGCAAAATCTTTCCGAATTTAAAATAAAATTATATATTTGAAGTCAATTCAAAATCCAAGTTTCTTAAACAACCTTGTAAAACTTGACAATGGATTTTGTTTTGTCCAAACCGAATTAAAATGAAAGCACAAATTATATAATTTGTTAGATGTAAGACGTATAACTAATAAATAACCTTCGTATGAAAAAAATTATTCTCTTATCAGCTGTAACACTAATGCTGACAACAATTACATCGTGTAAAGTTGAAACTAAAGAAGAAGCACCTGTTCAGAAAACTGATATTTCTGAATATTTCGGGCAGTGGACCATCGATATTGAAGGTGGTTCGGTTGGATGGATTGAAGTCCGCCAGGATCAAGATTTTATAAATGGTGATATCCTCTGGGGTGGAGGCAGCGTATTACCTGTTTCAAATATCTTTCTTGCCGCTGACAGAACCTTGGTAATTCAAAGGTCAAACAGGGTGGTGAGGAAGAGAGATGAAAATAATAATCCTCTTGTAACCTCTGTTATCACGGAGTGGTTGGAGATAAACAAAAGCGGTGCGGACAATATTGAGGGAGTATTGCTTCAACCAAAATGGAATGGTCTCGGGGTGGATACTATAACATTCAAAGGTAAGAAACTACCTCCGGTTCCTCCGGCACCTGATCTAAATAATGTCAAATATGGCGAACCCATTCCATTATTTAACGGGAAAGACCTTACCGGCTGGACACTTACTAATCCGGAGCAAATGAATGGATGGAAAGTTGTGGATGGAACGCTGGTCAACGATCCAGTACAAACGGAAGGTGCACCGCATATCAGTTATGGTAACCTGAGGACGGAGAAAACTTTTGAAGATTTCAATTTGAAACTTGAGGTAAATGTTCCACAAGGCAGTAACAGTGGGGTCTACCTGAGGGGAATGTACGAAATACAAGTGGTGGATTCCTACAAAAAAGAGCCGGATTCTCATAATATGGGGGCTGTATACAGCCGCATCAGACCGACCGTCGCCGCTGAAAAACCGGCAGGTGAATGGCAAACAATGGATATAACCCTTTGCGACAGACATATCACAGTGATTCTCAATGGAGTTAAAATAATTGATAATCAGCCTGTATATGGACCAACCGGTGGAGCAATAATCTCCGATGTTTTTGCACCTGGACCGATCTATCTTCAGGGTGATCATGGCAAGGTTGCCTTTAGGAATATAGTGCTAACCCCAATAATTAAATAGTTCGGACATGAAAAAAGATAAGTCAGACAAGCTTGGCCGCAGAGAATTTATTCGTACTTCTGCTGCCGCTTTTACCGGTATTACTATATTACCGGGACATGTTATCTCAGGATTTGGTCACATACCCCCGAGTGATAAGCTAAATATAGCAGGGATAGGCATAGGAGGGATGGGAAGAGTAAATCTGGCAAATGTGGCAAAGACCGAAAATATCGTTGCTCTTTGTGATGTTGACTGGCGAGAACCGGTCACAGAGGTTTTCAAATTGTATCCGAAAGCCAAACGATACAAGGATTACCGAGTAATGCTGGATAAACAAAAGGAGATAGATGCCGTAATTGTTGCTACCCCTGATCATACCCATGCTGTAATTAGCATGGAAGCAATGAAACGCAATAAGCATGTCTTCACTCAGAAGCCTCTTACGCATACTGTATATGAAGCAAGAGCCTTGGCAAAAGCTGCCAAGGAGTATAAGGTAGCGACTCAGATGGGCAACCAGGGTCAGGCATCTGATTCTCCCCGTCGCCTCAGGGAGATGATATGGGATGGCGTTATTGGTCATGTGAGGGAAGTACATGTATGGACTGATAGACCGAATAACGGACTTTT
>JAAZMQ010000104.1 GCA_012798745.1 Bacteroidales bacterium | reverse complement strand
TAGACATTCCATGTACGCCATTTTGAGCGAGCACTTCTGTATTTGCTCTTTCGGGAGGAATTAGTTTTGCGAGTGCAAGCAAAGCGGCTGCTTGTTTGGAGGTGTTCATCTCAGGGATGTGTTTTTTCAATCGCAGTACTGTTTGTTTGCAAAATTCGGCATTAGTTTGATCTCCTAAAATCGTGAGCAACTCATTTCCTGCTTCAAAAGCCATAACCATTAACGATTGAAGACCTGCATGAATGGCCGCTGGATTTTCACTTGAAGGCCAATCTAGAAACCGGTTACCGTCTAATATTTCTTTCCCATTATTATCAATTTTAGTAGCCAAATAATGAAGCAAACCGGTAAGATAATCTTGCTGTTTCTTTAAATACTCTAAATTACCTTGGTAATAGTACCAATCACGTTGAATAAGTATCCACCACAATGAATAGGAACTGATGCCATTCATCCAATTGGGAAGGGGAGTAAGATCGCGGGCGAGATCCAAACTTTTGGGCACCACCTCATTATTTCCAAAAACAGTATTAATGGTCATTACTTCGGGATGCATATCTCCCAACCAAACCAGGCGATCACGTTTTATGCCGTCCCACAAGTAATTTTGCATATTAAGGTGAACTGTATAAGCTCCTGTTATCCATATTTTATTTAGTCGTTCATCGTTGCATGTAAATGAACCAAGGTAAGGAATGTCGCGATATCTAAAAACAGCGTTGATTTCTTTGATTTCAAGTTTAGTATTTGGATCAATTAAATCAATGCGGATAAAACGGAAACCTGTCTCTCCAATTTCTATCCGCCCTAACCAGGGTAAAGTAATCACGAAATCCCGCATAGCATGATCATTAGTTGCCCCCCTTTCCCCAACATTACTCATTGTTTCGCCAACTGATTCGCCGAAACGAATTCGAATTTTTCCTGCGGGATTTGTATTGTTGATGGTGGTAACAATTTCAATTCCACCCTGAATTTCACAACCAAAGTCGAGAATGATACCGGGTTGTGATACACTGTCGCTTGCCAACGTAAGATATTTTCCCTGGTTTAAATCAGCTTGTCCGATGCCCGGTTTTAAGATGCTTTCCATATTTTTTACCTGTTTCTCGCTTTTATCGGAGGTCCAGACGACGCGGACAGGTGATAGATATTTTTGCGTAAGTGCCGTGGAACGGATATGGGGATTTGTTGTTTTTACAACAGGAGGAAGTTGAGCTGAAACATATAGATTCACCATCAAGAAAAATAATAAGGATAATCTGCCTTTCATTGTAATCATTTTTTTATATTTTTAGTATTTTCATATTTTATCACGTATTCTTTATTAGGAGTATCAAGTGTGATTTCATAAAAGTTATTTTTTATTTCGTGAAAAGAAACCCCTTTTTCAACTTTCGGAACCTTCTTACTTTTTATTCTTAAAACCCCATTTCCTTCTGTTGTTTTAACTTTTATAATGTTTTTATTCATGAATAAATCAATCGTGCCTTGAGGTGTTGGAACTTTCCCTTCCATCCATTCTAATCCAGCGAGTTCTGGTTCTATCAAGTAAGATTTATATCCCGGAGAAGTGGGTTTTACTCCTAGAAGATATTTTCCAAATAAGTAAATAGGATTAGCCCCCCATGCATGACACAAACTTTTCCCAAAGGGACGACCATACATTGCATAATGCTCATCCCCCGATTGTTCTGGATCATAAGTTTCCCAAAATGATGTGGCTCCCAAATTTATCATCCCACCCCAATAATTTTTTACGTATTCAATAGCTTTTTGCTTTTCACCAATTTCGCATAGTGCTGCCAGTTCATAAAATTTCATATAAGGAGTGGTGATTTTCATTATTTCATCGTTTAGAAGAACATTATCTCTGATTTTTTGTTTCATTTCTACATCAGCATAATCAAAAAGTATAGCGAACATGTTTGTATAACGTGTTACTTTTTTAGACAAAACACCATTTTTTCTATTATGAACAAAAGCTCCCTTTTCATTGTCCCAAAAAATATCAAATAATTTTTTTTGTATACTTTCTGATAGGATTTTACATTTTTCTGCATAAGTTTGATCACCGGCTAGATCAGCACACAGCGATATTGCTTCCAAACTTCGTATAAATAAAATTTGCTCAAAACTGACTTCTCCTTCTTTATCGATATTTGCCCAATCAATGAAAACCCAATCTCCTGGCAACCCCTCCATTAAGCCATTTTCATTTCTTCTATCTAAGCAGAAATTCATTAATGTCTTCATTCGGGGATATATTTGTTTAATAAACGCTGTATCGCCGGTATGAAGGAAATGATCATAAATTCCGATAATCCAATAGAATGAATAATCAAGAATTGTATTGATATGAGTTTTAACAGGTTCGTGTCCTCTCAAAGCATATAAGGTTCTTTTATTCACATTTTCATCAAAAAAACTGTAAAAATTCATTAGGTAACTTTGATAAGCATCCCCACTCCAAATCCATCGATCACGTTTTATTCCGTCTAAGTGAAATTCTCTTGTAGTCAATTGTAAAGTATAAAGTGAAATATCGTATATTTTGTTCAAAAGGGAATCGGAACAAACAAAATCTCCTTTCTTTTTTAATGGTAAATATTCATATAGTGCGCTCAACTCATCAAATGTGAGTTTCTTATCCCAAATGGTATTTATGTATCTAAAGGCTCTTGATTCAGTAGTGTCATTTGCTGGATAATCCCGGTCTATCTCAAAATAATCAAAAGTTTCTGCAAGTGTACCGGACAACGCTTCTTGTTTGGTTTCGCCATAAAATAATTTTAACCTGCCTTTTCCTTTTAAGTTTTTAATAATTACTTTTCCAAAAGTTTCTTTTCCGAAATCCAAAAGCAAACTACTATCATTTTTTTGAATAATTTCAGCAGTGATAGGTAAATATTCGAGACTAAAAGAGGAAGGAGGATATAAAGGTTCAGTAAATTCACCGAAAGCAGCTTTATAATAAGTGTTGTCTTGATTTGTTACCAACCAGTTTTCGTCCGTAAAAACAGAATTCCCCTGTACTAAAAGCGAAGGGAATGTGTTATAATTCTCAATCAAAAATTCCAATGAATGTTTTCCTTCGGGTAATTCGAAATTCAAAGGCTCGAAGTCATGTTGAATTACACCATCAATTCGAACATGGAAACGTTCATTAGCAAATATTTGAATAGCCTCAGGTTTTTCAATCTCGTACGTTTTTTTAAAAAGTACAAGACCGTAAGGAGAATCAACTCTCCAAAATGGAGGGTAGGGTTGCCCCCGTTCCTGTCTTTTACCAGAAACTTTGGTGTGTAGCCAAATTTCAAAATCTCCCGGATACCAGATCCATTTAGCTTTACAAGTATCATCAATATTCTTTTTTATTGCATTATGTTGAGAATAACTAATACTTGTTAAACTACAAGAAAAAATAGTTAACGCTGCTAGTAATATTAATTTCTGAACAATTCTTCTCATATTTGTAATTTTATTTATTAAATTCAACCATTTATTTAAAAAATACAACAGTAATATGGATAATAAAGTCACATCTTTTCATTATCTTTAATTTTTATCTTTTGTCTTATTGCACTTTTTATGACAACTGGCCTAACTTTTTCCTATGTGTTTCTATGGCTTCCTAATTAAAGGGTAACGTTGCTGTATTAGCACGGGAATCATATCTTTTTGTGAGTCCTAGTTCCATTTATAATCGCCCAATCTTGCGTTTAGTCGCACTTGGCTTTGAATTTTCGGACTTGCACTTAAATCCTGTAATGCTATTCTCAATGAATTAATCTCTTCAATGAGAAACGTCAGCCAGAGTTACCCTGTATTTACTGCTTAACAGCTCTGCTTCTTCTCCACGCAATCAGAATAAGCTATTTCTATTTTTTAAAAGCAGAAGAGCCTATTTCAATACAAGCCACCCTTCTTCTCGATGTCACATCGCAACACCACTTCTTCCAATAGTTAAACCACAAGTTTTATGCCTCTTTCCCGTATAACTTTTTTCCTGACGTTTGAAGAGAAATTAATTATTGTTCTCAGAAAATACAAAATTAAACCTTCCACCAGGAGCTGTATCGCCGTTTACATAAAAATCCATTATATTTCCAACTTCTTGCATATTGTCACTTAGTTTGAATTCAAAATTTAAATTTTTATCCATAACGTTAAAACTATTTCGGCTCACCTTGATTTCCATTTTATTCTTTTCAACATAGATATCATATTCATCTGATAATTCCCATTTCCATTCGTTATCTTTATTAACGGCTATTTTACCTTTTCTCAACATAGGAGGATTGTAATTGATCAGATAATCATATCCATGCCAACCTGTTGATTTATTTCTATCTATATCGATAAAAATCCACATCCAGTGATCATTTTCTTTTGGAATAGTAATATTATCGTTTGTTTCGACATAAAAATAAATAAAATTTTCGTCTCTTGCTATTTTCGCATTTATAAAATCATTACGTCCTGTGGTATTTGTATAATAAGTATTTGCATGTCCAGGGTGGTTTCTATGAATAACATTATTTCTGTAATGATAATAATTGGGATAAATCTCATCCCACTCTTCCATCCCTTTGCCGATAACTATACTTTTTATAGGCGAAACAGATTGTTTTTTCTGTTCCATTCCCTTAAATTTTCGTGTATTTTGAATTAATTGATAATAATACACGTCACCTTTTTCACCCCACCCTTTATTAGGCTCTATATCTCGGCTATGTTCCCAATCATATTGATCAACAAATGAAAAAGGGTCTCCTTCCCACCCAGAGTCCCATTTTCCTGCAATCCACTCATTCCAACCTGTAACAAAAATTAAATCTGGATCAATTTCTAACGCTCTTTCCCATTGCTCTTGAAAATTTAGTCCATAAAGGTAGGCATCATCACGGTTATCCCAGCCATTTTTTCGTGTGTAACTTCTACCATAGGTATTAGAAATATTAAAAGCACAACAATGGCCTCCGCTTTGCGGTGACGCATTTTGAGCAACGCCAACAGGTACTTCTTCGCATGTACCATCAGTTCTAGCCATATATTTATGTTGTGGATATATTTCTAACCAGCCCCATTGCTCATATTTGGGATCAGGCCCATTTACATAATCCGGCTGTCCAGGTCTGTATGTGAAAAATTCTTTCAATTTGTTATTTAATGCACTACCATCATTTGGAATAGATTGTTGGTAAGCCATAATTAATGGTTTCCCCTTCCACATAAACCATAAGTCGGAATATTTGTTTTGAGCATATATGTTTAAATATAAATCCTTTAACATGTTATAAGCTTCTCCAGTAGCACTAAACGGTAATAAAAAAGCTACTTTAGGTACTTTAACACCATCATTTTTTGCCTTGGACCATACAGCAAATAAATTATAATAGGATGACGTCCAGGTGAATGGAGGATTGGTACAATCAAAAAAAACCACATCTATTTTTGCATCGGCCAGCATTTCGGCATGTTTTCTAAGTATCCATGGATCTGTCGTGCGATAATAACCAAATAATGGTTGTTCCCAAAAATGAGTGTTGCCCCCTCCTCTATTCCATGCAGGATGATTTGCATTAGTCAAAGCCTCAGGGTATTTTCTCAATATTTCGGTAATATTTCCTATCGTACTGTAGTTTACCATTGGTTCACAGTGCCAAGTCCAATAAAAAATACCCACATATTTTTTTCTAGCTGGACCAGTTTCTTTAATTGTTGGTAAATCTCTATCTAATGCATCAGTCGCTACCCAATAATCACTATTAATTTTAGGAAATATTGTATCTGGATTTGAAGTATTAAGTCCATTTTGTATGGAATCACTATTTTTTTCATCACAGTCAATAATCAAAATAAGAAAAAAAGGAATAAGATATAAATAGATAAATATCCTCTTTTGTATATAATGGAGTTTATTTCTAATTGTGATGTTATTCATAATTGATTATATTTTAATCGTGTTAATTAATTAAAGAGTTGCCTAAAAATTCATTCAACAAATGGCATGAACTCATCACTTTCATTTCATATTTTTACTTTTTTTCATAAGTTGATCATATCTTTTCAGGGTTTGTAATTTCCGAATCCTATCAATGTCATTCTGACTTCCACCGTTCAGTTTCCTATAAAGGGATAACGTCCTTGTGCTGAATTCTAAAGAATAACTGTGGCGCGGTATATTGTATTATTATTTAAGAATTTCTCTTTATATATTTACAGGCTGTCAATCACTCTGATGAGAAACAACTTGCGTTTTCCCAATGAAACAAAAACCAGGCTTGGAATTCTGAAACCACTCAAGACCAAAATATTGTTTAGATGATTTTATACTCAGTCTTGTTTTTTTCTGAAAAATTTTCTCCCCTTCAACCATGAATATTTTTATTACAATCATTAATGTTTCGTTTCCAATATGGGAACTTTTGCTCTCTTTTTTGCATCGGTAAGGATATGCCATGTATTGCGGGGGAAAATATCATTCATAAACATAGGTTGAGGCATCCATACTCTAAAAAGATTGTTTTCAGAATATAGGTTTCCCGCAGATGTATAATCGCACAAAACAAGCGATATTTTTTTATGATTTGAAAAATGGGTAGGTCGGTACAAGAAAGGCACCTCAAATGCCATCCAAACCTTATCAGAATAGTTGTCAATGGGTTTTAGATCGATATAGGATTCTTTAGAATAATCTTCTGATACCGTAGGTAATAAAACATAATCGATATCCCACCCTTTATCATGCTTCCATATAAATTGATCGGTAAATAACCACAAATTTTTATTTTCTTCTTTTATAAATCGGTTATCCATAGTTAGAACAATGGGTCCACGCATAATGGCTAACTGGTTTTTATCTCCAGGGGCTGTCAATATTCTTCCTCGCAAATCTAATGTCAATTGTATTTTATCTCCATCTTTCCATTCTCGGGTTAATTTAAAGTATCCACTTCCCTTGTAATTGATCGTATCCTCATTGATCTGTATTTTCGTTTTTTTATTCCATGATGGAATTCGTAAACTAATCGTATAAAATGCCGACTTTTTTTGTTTGATGGTTATTTCGATTCGATCGGTTTTTGGATAATTTGTTTTTTGAATTAATTCGAGCTCATTTTCATCGGGTAAGCGATATTTCCATTTTCCACTGGTATAAATATTAATCACAGGACCATTTTCCCCTTCCATAACTGACCATTGCGGAACTGTCAATAATCCTCTGGGACCATTTGCCACACAACAACTGGTTTGGCAACTGGGTACTTGCATCGGGCTTGGCATGCGCTCTCCTATTAATGGAGAAAAATATGCCCACCAGTTCCCATTTGCCACCATAGCTCCGAGCAATGAATTATATAAAGTGATTTCCATTTCATCAGCCCACATGGGATCTCCTGTTAAGCGAAGAAGTTGGTAACATAATTTAATCCACGTTACAGTTACACACGTTTCCATGGGCATTTCCAATAGCTCAGTCTGACGATTTGCTCCATCACACCAAAGTTCGCAACTGGAACCGGAACCTACGATCATAATTTCCTTTTCTAAAACTTTTTTCCCATAATTGACCACTGCATCCAAGTAGCATTTATCACCTGTTGCCCGATACAATTCGCAAAGTCCTTCAAAACAAGACATTTGTTCATATCCTTTGGGAGTGGAAATTTTAAGAGGATCAACATTGTCAATAGCATCTTCAATCAATCGCATTCCCCTTTGAGTGTATTGATTGGGTTCACTCCATAAGGAAACGAGATACTTGGCAAAATCGAGGTATTTTTGGTTTCCTGTCAGTTGGTAAATTAATGCTACGGGTTCCAAAATAGAAGAAGATGGAAGTCCTTCCAACAACGATAATCCTGTTTCGGTTAATTTTCTTTTTCCTGGCCCAGCAACAGAAATCAAATTGTCTAAAGCACGAGAGGCAGCTTTCAGCGTTTCCTGATTCCCTGTTTGGATATAATGAGCAACCAACCCTAAAAGAGCGTATTTTCTTCCCCAGATATCCCAATCGCCAAAATCTTGTGAATAACTGCTTAAGCGCCCATCTTTCCCCTGAGTTTTCATTAATTCCAACACTGCGGTATCCATAATTTGTCGAAGAGTATCGGTTGGTTGATAATTATATGCCAACGCTAGCGATGTAAACCATTTACCCCAAAATTCTCCTTGGAATTCGTTGAATTCGCCTTTATCGTCACTATGAAGAGCAAAAGGCTGGATATATAATTGATAATCTTTCTTTACAATGCTATTTTGAATACAGGAATCAAGTTTTTGTCCTATATACCCATGAAGCAAGGATGATCCTTGGGAAAGCGGTTTCAATATATCCGTTACTTTAATCTCTTGTTGCAGTTGTTGAGCAGAAACAGGAAAATTATTCCATATAAATGGAATAGCAATTATCCAAAAAAGGGAAAAACACGTTTCATATGAAAAAAAATGTTTCATTGGTTTCATGTATTTATAATTTGAATTTCAGAGTGATTAAACAATTGATCATTTAAAAAGCGACTAATTATTCGTTTCGATTCTCATCCATTTTCCCGATATTTCTCGTGATATCTCTATTTCTAAATAATCTTTTCTTTTTTGAAATTTTATTTCATCATTGTCCAATGAAACCAACTTAATATCTGAGTTTTTCATTGATGGTGGTATAGGAATTTTTAGCTTTCCCATACCTTCTGCATACAAGGCATAAGTTGTCGTTGATTTGTTTTCAGGAACGAAAATGATTCTCTTAAATGGGTTTTCCGAAAAAATATAATGTTTTCCATTAATAATAATATTTTTACATTGAGAACCATCAAAAGCAATTAATTCGTTTTTATCGGTTATTCTGAAAGCTACCAATAAATCACCTTCATAATTAATATTACTGCCATTAACTTTGAAATTTTTCAAAGAAATTTTTGACGAGGGCAGTGGATTTATTTTCAAAAAATTGTTATCTGCTTCCTCGTCGCGTGAAAACCCTCCCGGCCAATTCTCGCGATGTGTTCTATAATGTCGCACTATAACTGTTGTTCCATTAGGAAAGCGCGTGGTAAGATAGTCACTATTTCTGGAAACATATTCAGTGTTATCATTGGATTTAAAATTTCCTGTGGGTAGATATGCCCCTACGGCATTTAATATTTCAAAAAGGATACGGCTTTCATACCCTAAACTGGCCGATTGATCGTCCCGAGGTCTAAATCCGAAATAACAGGTATTCCCTTTCCCATATTTAGATGCTCCTCCTATTATTTTCCCATCAACCTCGGCAATAGGATATGCATCATTAAGAAGTGTAATCGGATAAATCCGATCGACAATGAAATCAGTAAGAATTGGCTGAGGCATGATATGCATAAATTCGTTTTTAAATGTCACTATTTTACCTGCGGCAATTTCTCCTTGATAAATGGAAAAATCATAATAAACATTAAATAATTCCGACCATTCCGAGAAACAATTTTCTGCTTTTTCGTTTAATAAAGGTGGAGGGCCAAACCATATTATTTTTCCTCCTGAAAAAGCGAAATCTTTCATAAAATCCAATAATTTTACATTTGGAAGAGGTTCAAAAAGTGCAACTAATGTAGTATATATTTTATTTTTTATGCAAATTTTGCCGTCAGGTGTTATTTTACCAAGTTCAAGCAATTTATCGGCAGTAATATAATTGGCATAGGCATATTGTGTTATCCAACTTCCGAAACGTTCTTCTACGGCTACTAGATTTGTGGGATAGAGCATAAGAACATCAACATCACGGTGAATGCCTTCCGTCATTAAATCGATAGAGCGCATTGATCCTGCCCCAAAAGCACTATTTATTGCTTCTTTTCTTTGTTGGGCAGGCAATGGCATCCCCCAATAGGCGGCATATGCTTTAGGATATTTATTGATTACGCCTATGGAGGCAGCCATAGCTGCACCATAATAGTTACGATCAAGCCATCCACATTCTGCAAAATCGTTTCCGGTAGGTTGAAGATATTCTCCCCATTTAAAATAGTCGTAACATGCAGCAGATGCTTGATGAACTGTATTCGACCAAATAAAATTAGGAGTATATTCATATTGATATGCTTGATGATGAAGTTTTTCTGTATTCCAAAGATCTATTGTGGGACTTTCTGCCCAAGAGGCATGAGCGTGTGTTTCTAATTCACGTCCAAATAATTCTTCAGCATATTTTTTTGCTTCCACAAATAACTCTACCACATGATCATTTAATAACTTATAATATCTATGTCGCATTAAAAAAGTACGATGGATCCCTTCCGGGGTGTCGTCAAAAACATATTGGGTGTTAATGGGAGCAGTAGCAGAATTTGTGAGCGCATTCATTCCGTAAGAAAAATATAAAAAACTTTTCTCGTCTAGTGGTTCTTGGAATTTGTCTCTGTATATTTCTCCCATTGAAGGGGTATAATATCTTACTGCAAATTGACCGTCATCATGATGATTAAAATAGTTCCAATCTTGTTGAATATGCATTTCATCTGAATATAACGAAACCAAATTCACTTCCTTTTCATGATATTTTTTTATTAAATTTTTTAAAAACGGTAAAGCTTGTGGACTAAAATAATCCATTTCCGGTGTTTCATATTCAATTAAAATAAATATTTTATCATAACCCTTGGCCTGAGTATTACCATTTGAATAAACATTAATTCGTTGAGTTGGAAATGAGTTGATAGTTGTTACGTTATATTCCTTTATTTTTATGTTATCTGTTACTTCTTTTATATCGTTATAATTAACTGCTTTATATGGACTTGATGAGAGCATTTTATCGTTAAATGCATATGCCTTGATACCTTTTACCCTAATTGGGAATTTACCTTTATTATTAGTCCAATATAATTGTTTCCATAATTGAACATTGAATTCTCCTGTTTCAGGATTGCATATACCAACTTTGTAATGTAACCATTTTCCTGATTGGCCTGTTTCTTTGATAAACGCATTACCCAATTCTAACGGGGTTAATAAACTCAATCCGATTCCCATATCATATTTTGCAGCAAAATCACTGATAACTTTTATTTTTTCAATATATTCATCCATATCCGGTGTAAGCGAACGTTGAGTACCCGGATGGTCTCGATATTGCCTAAAAAATTCATCAAAAGCGATAGTTAAAACTTTATCACCTCTTTTTTGTGCATCTTCACAAATTTCTCGTAAACTGGCATAATGTTTTACTAATCCCGTCGAAAGATCGATTCTAATGTCGGGGTTTAAAAGCGTATTTAATTGTTCATCGCTTGTTAAAATAATTGTCGCCGAGAAAATTTTTTGTGGAATTGATGCCAATATCAAAAAGAGCGATAAGCATGCTAATAATCTTTTAGAAGTCATATTTTTCATCTTTATTTTTATTTTTTTGGAGGTTAATTATTTATAAGAAATTATTTAAACGAATCATTTGCTTTCGTTACAGGGATTAAAATAAATCTCTAAGAATGCGTTCTTTGAGAATGTCCATACTGCATCTAACAATATATAATTTTCCATATACATGATACCTTTTGGAAGGTTCGGCATTTACAGATTTTAGACATAATCCTATTTTTTCATTTTCCCGAAAAGCTCTTATAGAATTTCTAAAAGAAAGCGCATAAATATCATTATCGTTAATACAAGCAATAGCTTGAATGGGATTGATATGTTATTAAGCATTCACTGCTAGATAAATTTTATTTTAAATATAAACAATACAAATATTTTTCGGACTTCAATTTTTGATATAAATACTGCAATATTTGACATTTAACATATTTATCTCATAAAAGCGGTATTGATTTAACCTATTTTAAATATCAGATGTGTTTTTAAATAATTTTTTATTGTATATTTGTTTTACTCTTAATTCATGTGAAATACTTCTTTCGGTGGAATAGAAATCGGAGAGTTATCGGGATTTGTTTCCATGATATCCGCCATGTTAGCCCACCATTTCTGTATAATGGGATTGTCTCCCAAATCCTGGGAAGAGGTATCTCCCTTTGTTTTTTGGACGCCAAACAAGAGGTTGGTTTCTTTATCCCAAAAAATGGAATAATCGAAAACGCCGCTATCTTTAAGCAACTGTTTTACTTCGGGCCAAATTTCATTATGCCTTTTTTCATATTCGGCTTCGCAATCGGTTTTCAGATACATTTTAAAAGCTTCTCGTCTCATAAGTAAAAATTTTAATTATTATTTGTTGATGTCTTTCTCATTCTCATAAACTATTGAATATTTTATATATTTTTCAGATGATCGTATGGATTATTTTTTGAATTGAAAACTTTCAATATGGAAAAAGTTGTTGTCATCATCGTTAAGACGTAATCAGAGTACTCGGATGCCACTCATCTGTACCTTGTGATATCATTTCAACTTTATTCGTCTTCATTAAAATAAACCATTTTAACACTGGCTTTGTGCATGCTCTTGCAACCATGAGTAGAACGATGATAAAAAACATAACTATTATTCTGGATCCGCCCTGTGGGAACAGCAATATAAACGCCAGGAGATGCAATAAGATTTTGCGGAAGAATACTGCCACCCAGTAAAAACGTTAGGATAAATTCAAGAAAAAATTTTGTTTTTGACAACATGTATTTTCAGGTTGTTAAAATTTTATGGGGTATCATGATTTTCTAAAGTTTTTATTGTCAACTATTTCTGTATTTTAATGTAAAAATTCCCGGAAGGAAAACGGAGCAGTGTCTTGAATCCCTCGTTTTGGGCAGGAATATATTTTTTCTTGTTCAATATTTTGTCGTTTACAATTATGATTTTATTAGTTGGTAAGGCAACTAAACCTGAAGAATTAGGAGGAATTTTAATCTGCCACCTAAATTCGTCCCCTTTATTCTCCCAACTGCTTACTATTGTGCCATAAGGAGATTCAATACTGCCTTTAGCCCAAGAAAGATAATCAGTTAATAAAGGATCAAATCGGATTACTTTAAATCCATATCCTGATGGATCGGGACGAATCCCTGCAATATCTTCGTAAAAAAATACATCATATCCTGCCTGCATCGCATGATTATGCGAAGCTTCTTTTGCTACTTGTTGAGATAATTTATTTATAGGAAGCGTTTCCCATAAAGTGGTAGCCCCTACAGAATCTAACATCCATTCAAAACTATTTTCTCCGGTTTTGGAAAACAATTTCCACGCTGCATTGCTGTTGTTATGCCTGGCCAACATGCTCCCGATCCGACTTAATCCAAAAATTCCACAATTCATAAAACCTTCGCTTACTTCATCCATATTCCGCACAACGACATCGGCCACTGCCTTTATTTTTTCATTCGGTACAAGGTTAAAATCGAGAGCCATTACATCAGCAGTTTGACTGCCAAATGTATTTTTTTGGGGGTCAAATAAATATTTTCCCATTTCATTTGCGATCAAATTTTTTTGTTTGGTGTATTTTTCAGCATCACTGTTTTTGTTAAGAATACGGGCTACATTTTCCATAATTGATACATCCAAATAATGAAAAGCAGTAGAAGTGAATTCGACAGGAGTTTTATTGTTGGTTGGATATTTGGGAGGACACCAATCTCCAAGTCCTTGATAAATAATATATTTTGTAGTTTTATTATATTTATTGATCCGTGCAGTATCGCAACCTAACGAAGAGACATAATCTGTCCATAGTTTCATGTCAGGGTAAAAATCCTCCAATATCTTTTTATTGCCATAGTAAACGTAAAGCCACCAAGGAAGTTGAGTTACTGCCGTTCCCCAATCGGGAGAAGCAACGCCACAGCGTCGTTTACCAGGGGCTACCATATATGGTATGCCTGCAGGTTTTGTGGCATAATAAAAAGTAGTATTATATCGTTCGTGAAAAAGCGCATTTTTTTCTTCAAAGGCTGCTCCGGAATGGATATCTTCTAGATATTTACTCCAAAAATTGTTCATTTGGAAGTTGAGGTTAGCCATTTTTACATAGGCATGGGTATCACCTAACCATCCGCATTTTTCGCGATTGGGACAATCGGTTGGTATGCCATGTAAATTGTTGAGTACTGTTTGCACAGCAATTTTGTGGAGTTTATTAATCTGCGAATTTGAACATTCGAAATAGCCAGTCTGTTCAACGTCAGTATTAACAGCAATCATTTTAAGAGTCGATAAATCAGGTTTTTCGGTTAAACCGGAAATCTCAGCATACCGGAATCCATGATAGACAAATCTGGGTGACCATTTTTCTTTTTCTTTACCCTTACAAATATATTTATATTCAAATATTTTTCCATGATGTTTCCAACCAAGAGTTGAAAAATCAAGGGTGCTGTCTTCATTTATTTCCTCGGCAATACGAATAGATAATGATGTGCCTTGTGGTTGGTGTGTTTCCAAGTATGGAATCCCTGCTTTATTTACTCCAAAATCAAATATCCAATTCCCTGATGAATCTTGCCACATTTTTTGTGCTGGTATTACTTCCTTTTTACGAATTGGATTAATTGGTTGGGATTTGAGTTGTGGTGGAATATGATTATTATGTATAGATATTGCATTTTCCCAATTTTTACCTTCACTAACAATGTCAGGCCATCCTTTTATTTCTTTTCGTGCATCATACGTTTCTCCTAAATAGATGTTTGTTTTTAAAATAGGGCTTTCTATCCATTTCCAATTCTCGTCGCTTATTAATATAACTTCGTTAGTGTTGTCACTATATTGTGCTATTAATTGAAGACGAAACATAGGTTTTCCGTAACTAAAAGAAGCTCCATTCCATGCTTCCTGTTGGGAAAACCATCCATTTCCAAGTAAAACCCCAATTATATTTCTGTCGGCTTTTAAAAAATTCGTTACATCAAAAGAAGAATAAAAAGCGTATTGGTCATAATTTGTTTGAGCGGGATCAAGAAGACGGGTAGAATCGATCTTTATGCCGTTTATATATAATTCACTGTTTCCTAATCCACTCAGAAAGACTAAAGCTCTTTTAAGTGATACGTCTTTACGAAGAGGTTCGTATGTTTTGTAAAAATAAGGAAGGGGCATCGAAGTGGTATCTGATGAGGTAATCCATTTTGCTTCCCAGTCCTCCTCATTTAATAGACCTGTGGTGAAGTGAGCCGAACTACTCCATTGGCTTATTCTGCCTTTATTATCCCAAATACGTACCCGCCAAAAGTATTGGGTTGCACTTGAAAGAACGGATATAAAAGGTTCTATATTAAATTGCTGATCTGAAACTTGTTTCCCGGATTTCCAAATATCTGTTTTACCCTGAACAAGCAGATTACTGTCAGATGCTATTTCTATTTCCCATGCACTTTGCATTATTCCTTCTTCGGCAGTGTAAATTTTCCAACTAAGTAAAGGTTTTTCTACTCCAAGAGGATTTACCATGTTATTACACTGCAAATCTTTTATCCTAAGATCATACTCAGAATTATATAAACAAAAGAAAAAAGGTACAATTAGAGGGATGAGGAATAAAATTTTCAATTTTTTAAAAGTTGTTTTTCTCATTTTTCTGTTGAATAAATGTAATTAAAACGTCCACCGGGAGCAGCATCACCATTGATATACCACTCGAGAGGATCATTATTCTTCTGCATATTATCACACCATTTAAATTCAATATTGATTGGTCGATATTCGAGTCCAAGGCTTTGGAGAGGAATTGTAATCATAAGTTTATTTCCATCAACCATAAATGTAATTTTGGTAGTGGTCACCCATTTTTTGTTATCCCATGCCTGGAGTTTATTTCCTTCAATGACCCTATAGTCGTATCCCATCCACCCTGTTTTTGCATTTCTGTCAACATCAATATAGAGTTGCATCCAATTTTCCGTGTGTTCACCAGTAATATTTTCTATGGTTTCAGCATAAAAAAATAGATTCTGTCTATTACGCGCTACCTTCAATTTATAAAAATCATTTCTTCCTGTGCAATTAGTATAAATTACGGCCGGGTTTGATTGTGCACCAGGATGATAGCGAGGTTTTGTATCACCTATGTAATCCGTATAAACAGGTAAAACATTTTTCCAACAATTAAAATTTTTGATAGTTATTGTATCACTTGCCTGAGGTTGAGGTTCAATCCCCTTATATCTGCGAATGTTGGCAACCATCTGCATATAATAATTATCATTTATCCCTGCTGTACGGGTAGGCTCAATATCACGGCTATACTCCGGACTTGCCTGATCGCAGAAATAGGAATGTTCAGGATCTCCATCGGTACTTGCCCATCTTCCTGCAATCCACTCATTCCAACCAGTAATGAATATAAAAGGAACATTCTGTTGCAAAGCATAATCCCACTGTTCTTGAAAATTATACCCATAAACAATATCTGTTTTGGAATTGCCATGTGATCCATTGCGATAACTTCGTCCCCAATTGTCCTGGTTTCCATAAAATGCAGATCCTCCCATTCCTGCTGTGGGATTTGGATGCTGAGAAACCGAAACATTGATAATTTCCGCTTCTCCTCGAACATTGTAATGTACTTTTTGCGGGCGTGTAAAAGAAATCCATGGCCAGCCATTTATTTTTTGAGGTTCAGTAGGCCATTGTGATTCTCGATAAGTAAAAAAAGTAAAATAGTCGTGTCCGATAGCTTCTTTTGAAATGCCAATGATCAATGGTTTGCCATCCAAATAATACCAACATGCCGGATGATAGTAAGGTGCACTTAGTTTATAAAAATTATCATAAATTTCTTGCATTGTTTTTCCAGAAGCCGTATTGGTATAATATACAATTTTGGGAGGATTTTTTCCTTGAGACCGAATTGCATCCATTGCATTCATAAGAGCTTCCGATTGTTTGGGGTAAATTAAAGTCATCTATCGCAACAAAATCAATGCCTGCATCAGTTAATAGCTGCATGTTGCGCAAATGCACCCAATAATCGTCTCCACGATAATACCTGTATAATGGTTCGCCCCAAAAATAATAAAAGCCATAATTTCTGGATCCCCAATATTTATTATTGTGATCTTCAAGTACTTCCGGATGTTCAGGGATGATTTTATTCAGATCCCAATAGTATTCAGATGTTGGAGATGTTGGATCTCCTTGCCACAAAAAATAGAAAATACCTACTTGGCGATCTTTTTTAAGATTACCAACTTCATCATTTAAGGGTAATACACGGCCAAGTTCATCTGTTCCTGCTAAAGGTTGAGTAATTCCGTGACAAGGAATTACTAAAAATAAAGTAATTAAAATATTGAAAAAATTAAAATTTTTTCTCGAATTGTTTTCTTTCATAGAATTATGAATTTTATTTTTTCCAAATAAATCTGTAATTAAATCTTCTGTTAGGAGCTGTGTCCCCGTTTATACAAAGAGAAATCGGATTTTTTAGATCCGCGGGATTATCAGCCCATTTGAAATCAATTGTAAAATTATCGTCTGTCAATTTAAGAAGTTCTCTGGGAATAGCGATCTCCAATTCGTTATCAACATACCGGTATTCAAGGGTTCCTATTCCAATCCAATGATAATATGGATTTGTACTATCGTATTTACTAATTGTTGTGGTTTTGTTATCGATAACATTCTTGTTGACCACAAAATCATAACCATACCATCCGGTTTCTGAATCATTGTCGACATCAATAAATAACAACATCCAATTATTGTCGGTATGGCTGGTAATTTTATTCGATGTCTCAACATAGAAGTATAGATTTTTACTGTCAACAGCAACTTTGCTCGTAACGATGTCGTTTCTTCCTGATTGGTTTACATAATGAATACCTGAATAACCCAAAGCATCGCGATGAAAGACATCATTCCGGGTATCTCTAAATTCGTTTGTTATTTTCCTCCATTCCGAGAAATTACCGTCGATTTTTATTTCATGGTAACCTTTTTGGATAGGTATTGGTCGTACCCCTTTGTAACGTCGAATATTTTGTACCATTTGCATATAATAGTTGTCTGTGTAACCCTCATGCATAGGCTGAATAGTGCGATTAAACTCTGGATTATACTGATCCACAAAATAAAAAGGATTATTGCGTCCTAACCAAGGAATAGTTCCTCCTCCTTCCGGCTGATATTTTCCTGCTGTCCATTCATTCCAATCGTTGATATAGATAAATTTGGGATTGGCGTTTATAGCTTCATTCCATCGTTCTTGAAAGTAAATGCCATAACCTTCGGGATGCGCTACTTTTTTCTCTAACCAAGGGACATAAGCCGAGTCGGGTAAATCATATTCATTGAGTTTAGGCTCGCCATACTGTCTCGACCAAGATTTACCTACTCCTATATTTTCTTTAGTCATAGTGACCGGGTGTTGTGCGGGGGTTACCGCTGCTTGTTCTCGTTTGCCCTTGTGAGTAGATAATAATTCTTCGGGTTTCATGGACTTTACTTTCGGATCAGCCAGATTGTATCCGAAACTCCAATTGTCTTCTGTTCCAACAAACCTTTTACCTCCCCATTCATAATAACCCCACCACATGGTACGTAGTGTAAAAAAGTCTTTCACTTCTTTGGTGTAGTCTTTATAAAATTCTTCTGTATAATCCGGATCTTGATAATGAGGGTGGGATGGATCAGTCTTTGCTCTTGAATCGTAATGAGGATTGGGGTGTTGGATTCCATCGCGGTTAGCATCGAAGGTAGGGGTAGCATTGTAAAGTAAAAGTGGTTTCCCATCCCAATAAAACCAAAGATCTTTATATTTTTCTGTTTTATAGATCCGCTCATAGAGATTTTGAACCACTGTAATAACAGGACCATTGAAAGCCCAGAAAATAAATTTTGGTACTTTATTCCCTTCCTCTTTCATTTTTTGCATTGTGGTGAAGATTACATCCCATTCATCCCAATAGCAAACCGCATTGGTCACATCCATTACCAAAACATCCACACCTGCATCAGCAAGCATAGACATATCTTTTCTGATTACATATTCATCTTGGCTGAGAAAATAACCTAATTCGGGTTCCCCCCAATGATAAGAATGAGTGTACCAAAGTTTATGGTTTGTATCTAATCTTGCTGAGGGATCGGTATGTAGAATTTTGTTTACATTAGCCCGATAGGGCTGTTCCATTTTGATTTTATCCTGAGTATGCCACGTTACATAAAAAATTCCTACCACACGTCGTTGGTCTTTTTTTACCGGTCCGACTTCTGAATAAGAGGGTATTTCACGTCCCAAAGCATCAGTTGCAATCCAGGTATCGGAATAAATGTCGCGATAATATTTTTCTTCTACCACATAGGACAAAGCGGGAGTTTTTTGATCGGCAGGTTTTGTCTTTTTATTTTTCATAAATCCAAAAAGAGGTATTGTGCTTATTATTAACAAAACAGTAGAAAAACAATACCTATGAAGAAAATTTTTATTTTTCATTTTTTACAATATTAATATTTTACACTCGAAATAGTTACGGGACCAAATAACCCTGAAGGTTGTAAGGGGCTATCTGCTGTATGTGAATTCACAGAACACCATGTTTCGCGCTGACTTTTCGGTAAGTTTAAATCACCAATTAGCCTGTTGACCCATGTATTTACCACTTCTACTTTCAGGTTATTTTTCCCTTTTGTAATCAAATTTGTAATGTCAAGTTGCCAGGGCGATGTCCACACGCCACCTGCATAGTTGCCGTTGACATATACTTTTGCCATAGCAACCAATTCACCTAGATCTAAAATAATTTTGTTGCCGGCAGGTAATTCATCGATAGAGAACTCTTTATTGTAGATGGCTGTTCCTGAGTAATATTTTATTTGTTCATCAGAAGAAAGTGACCAATCTTGAAGTTTTTCAAAAATTACTGGTTTTTCAGGACCTCGTTGAGAGGGATCAAAATTTATAATCCAAGGGCCTGTCAACTCTACAATTGTTTCCGGCTTAGGAAAATTGTCATCTAAAGCATTTGTTGAAGATGGGCCGGTTTTTTTCAAAAAAACTACAAATACGCTTTCAAAAGGAGCCAATTTTAATGGAACAATTGTTGTTCTTTCTTTTAATTCGTAGGCAGAAAGCGGGCGGATAGATCCTGTGGTAGGATCCCAAAGCTCGGGTTGCTTACCTGTAACTCTGAATTCCGGATAAACTATTTGTTCTTCATTGGTTTGATTAGAAAGGAAATAGATTTCTCCATTTTCCAGAGTGCGGTGGCCGTAATGAATACTGTTGTTTTGTGGTAATTGACAATCAGGAATGCAATTTATTAATGCAAAAGCTTCTTCCATGTTCATGCCATTCATAATCATTCCTTTTCCAAATTTTCTTAATTTACTATTCACGCCATCCACGTCAGCCCAAATTTCCTTCACCATAGATTGAATCTGGCGATCAGATTCAGGTTGATTCTGTAAACTAGGTGACCTTTTGGGTGGTGGTCCCATTACGATTGCTCCCTCGTGAATCAACTGCTTAATCTTAGTCAGCAATTCAGGCCGCATGGTTTCCAATTTGGGTAATACCAAAATTTTGTATTGTGTACCATGTGGCAGAGTAAGGGAACCATTTTTTACGGTCATGTATTTCTCTATAACCTCGGCATTTATATAATCGAATTGGTAACCCCCAGGAAGTGGAGGATCGGTTACACCGGTCATAACGGGAGCATCTTCTCCAATGAAATAAGCCACATCGGCTACGTTTAGACCTTGTTGAAGCATAAAATTCACTCTTTTTAAATAAGCAATGTATACATCGATTTGAGAGAACCATGTGTTTTTTCGGTTGAATTCGGTTCCAAACCATGCATTTACTCCGGGGTTTTTATCTTCGTAAGGCTGACTGATGTATACATGGAGGAGCGTGTTATTGATTCCTTCGGCAAAAAAACGGTCGGCCCGTTGTTTTATGACAGCAGGATATCGAGCAAACGAATTTCCTGCAGAAGTATTTGATTCCGCCGAAATTTTGTTTTTACCGTAAATATGTCCGCATGAAGAGGCGGCGCGATTTTCGATGTTCCCTAGATCACCTTCGCTCCAAAATTCACCCCCAATTTCGTCCGATTGCCCGCCATACATTAAAAATTCGCCGGGGAACCCCCAATGTCCATAATTTTCGAGCCACGTGGTTAAGCTATATTTATGACTAACATTTCTTAATCCTCCAACATAATCATAAGCCACTTT
>JAAZMQ010000103.1 GCA_012798745.1 Bacteroidales bacterium | reverse complement strand
TGGTTTTCAAAACAAAGGTTTGGACAATTTCTATATCGTCGTTCCAGTAAATGCTTTCATCTTCCAGAATTTCGTCTAATTCCTCGTTGGTATAAATAAATTGTTTGAATATTTTTCGCCAAAATTCGCGATCATCAGTATAAGTTGGATTTTCTATCTCGGCATAGGTTTTATATGTTTCGGATTCTAATATTTTGTCGAGCAGATTTTTAACGAAATTCTCGTTTGCTTCCCAAGACATGGGGCGTTCATTGAGATAATGACGAAACTGTTTATTATTTTTGAGCTGATGAATAAATTTATTATTAATCAGGTGAGTATTTGGATGTAAATCTTCTTCCGATGGTAGGAATTTATTTTTTTTGGTTTCGATTCGGTTTTCATACATATCGGTGAGTTTCACCATTAATAGGAGCAAGTAATAATAAAGATCATATGATTTTTGAAAACCAAACAAGAGCTCTTTTTCGGCATTTTTCAGACTGTTATTCGAATTTTGATACCATGCATAAACAATCTGTACTATTCTGATGCGAATTAATTCTCGATTAATCATTGTTGAATGAACTTTTTACACTGCAAAAATACGTATTTTTTTGATATCCTAACGACAAAAGCCGAAAGTAATCTGTATAATTTCATAAAGAAGCTCAAAAAATCGCATAAAATAATATTTGTGGAATCAAAAGATAATCACTACCTTTGCGCCACTTTTTAGAACATCCTGTGTGATGGGAAATAAAGAGATAAAACGAACTTTATTTTGAGTAACACAAACCATTAGAAATGAAAACATTTGACTTAAAAGGTGAAATCAGAGATGATTTCGGGAAAAAAGCAGCACGGGCTTATCGTCGCGAAGGGCTTATTCCGTGTGTCGTTTATGGCGGACACGATGAAAAAAATGTAAATTTTGTCGTAAAAAGCGGAGATGTCCGTAACTTAATTTATACTCCTAAGATTTATTTGGTAAATCTCGATTTAGGAGAAAAGAAAATGCAGGCAGTTTTAAGAGAGATTCAATTTCATCCGGTAAAAGATACCATCCTTCATATTGATTTTTTGCATGTATTTGAAGATGTTCCCGTAGAGATTGAGCTTCCTGTTCGCCTTGAAGGACTTGCAGAAGGTGTTAGAGCCGGCGGGAAGTTATCGCTCGATATGCGCCAACTCAAAGTGAGAGCTGTCCCGAGCAAATTACCCGATGAAATTGTTATCAATGTTGAGAATTTAGGCTTAGGCAAAACTATTCAAGTTGGTGATTTAGAGTTTGACGGGATAGAACTGCTAAATGCGAAGAATGCTGTGGTTTGTCGCGTTCACTTGACGCGTGCAGCAAAGGCGGCAGTTAGGCCCGAATAGGACTTTAAGTAAGGATGTAATGCAATGAAATATTTGATCGTGGGATTAGGGAATATTGGTCCCGACTACGAAAATACCCGCCACAATATAGGATTTATGGTATTGGACGCTTTTGCAAAGGCGTCCAATGCTGTTTTTCAGAGTAAACGGTATGGTTTTGTTGCAGAGACACGTTTGAAAAACAAATCCCTTCTTCTTTTGAAACCATCTACTTTTGTGAATTTAAGTGGTAATGCTGTGCGTTATTGGTTACAAAAGGAGAAAATTCCCATAGAAAATTTGTTGGTAATTGTTGACGATTTGGCGTTGCCATTTGGTACGCTTCGATTAAAATCCAAAGGGAGCGATGGCGGTCATAAGGGTTTGAAAAATATTCAAGAAGTACTTGGTACGCAACAATATGCCCGACTACGTTTTGGCATTGGGAATAATTTTCCTCAAGGTACTCAGGTTGATTATGTGTTGAGCGATTTTTCCGATGAAGAAAAGGAATTGCTTCCCGAGCGTATTGAAACGGCATGTGATGTTGTTCGTACTTTTTGTCTTTCCGGCGTAGATGAGGCCATGAATCTGTATAATAACAAATAAACCTTTTTCAATTTAAACGATGGATGAAGTAAGAATTGATAAATGGCTGTGGGCAGTGAGGATTTTTAAAACCCGTTCGCTGGCATCGGAAGCATGCAAAAAAGGTCGAGTAATTGTTGAAAACGTTGCAGTGAAACCGTCGCGCCTCATCCGAAGAGGTGATATTGTGCAAGTGCGTAAACCTCCCGTTACATTTTCTTTCAAGGTGCTCGATCTAACCGATAAGCGGATGGGAGCCAAACTTGTGCCGCAATATATGGAAAACATTACACCTCCCGATCAATACGAAATCTTGGAGCTTAATAAAATCAGTGGATTTATCGACAGACAAAGAGGTACAGGACGGCCCACAAAAAAAGAACGACGCGATTTGGAACAATTTACCAAATCGTTCAATTTCGATGATTTTGATTTTTGGGAGGATTAATAAATCTTTAGTTTCTTATTAACCTTATCGTAATAAGGAACAAGATTTACTGTGTTTTGCTGTAAACAAAAAGGAGCATCACCTTCGGCTTTGTTGTCGATGAGCCGTTGATAGTGTTCCGAATCTTTTAGATAGTTCAACAGATTATGTTTTGCAGATTGCCACAATTCCAATGCTATTTTCACTGCATCTGAATCCAATTTTAGGGGATTTTCATTGAAAAGTTTTTCGGCAAATGCTCCGCCGAAAAGAGTATCTTCCATGTTTATTCTGTTGTTCCATCCTGCACAAACCACTACTATCCGGCCGCCGATTTCAATGCATTTTTTTGCCAGCGCATCAATGTTCGAAAAAGCGCCGATAAGTAGAGTTTTGCATCCACGCGATTGTTCAATAGCGTTGGTACCATTGGTAGTGGTGAAAACGATTTCTTTTCCTTTTACTTTTTCTTGGGTGTAATCGAAAGGTGAATTGCCGAAATCGGCAAAATCGCATTTTCGGGTATTGCGCTCTGCTCCCACCGGATATCCTCGCAATTTGTATTGTTTGGCTTCTTCGATATCTGCTACCGGGATGATGGCCGATGCTCCATTCGCAAAGGCTGCGCATATTGTGGTGCATGCACGAAAAATATCAACAACAATTACGGTATCGTTTTCTTTTTTATAAAAAGGATAAAGAGCAGGTGACAGACAAATATCCAATATCATGATGTAAATTCAAATAGTGAATGCAACAGAAGTAATAAATCATAGAAAGGTGTATCCTCAAATGATTAAATCAAAAGTCTTAACTTTGTGTTCTAATAAACAAGAAAAAAACAACTGACTTTGGGGGCAAAGGTATAAAAACAAAGCGTTTTTTCGTATCTTTCGCCCGAATTAAATAGAAACAAAAATGGAATTTTCGTATTTAAAATCCGATAATTTTTTTCTTTTGGCCCGTCCTTGTGTGATCGAAGGCGAAGAGATGGCAATGGAAATTGCCGAAAAAATCAAAACAATTACCGACAACTTGGCAATCCCCTACGTTTTTAAGGGATCGTATAGAAAAGCCAATCGTTCTCGTTTAGACTCATTTACGGGGATAGGCGATGAGAAAGCATTGAAAATTCTGCAAAAAGTCAGCGAAACGTTCAATATTCCTGTCACTACAGATATTCATGAGTCGCATGAAGCGCAAATGGCCGCCGAATATGTAGATATATTGCAGATTCCTGCTTTTTTATGCCGTCAGACCGAATTGCTGACAGCTGCAGCTAAGACAGGGAAAGTGGTCAATATCAAGAAAGGGCAGTTTTTATCGCCCGATGCCATGCAGTTTGTAGCACAAAAAGTGGTTGATAGCGGCAATAATCGTGTTATTCTTACAGAGAGGGGAACCATGTTTGGATACGGTGATTTGATCGTCGACTTCAGAGGAATACCTATTATGAAGAAGTTCGGTTTTCCTGTGGTCGTTGACGCTACACATAGTTTGCAACAACCTAACCGGCCTTCGGGTGTATCGGGTGGGCTGCCTCATCTCATCGAGACCATTGCAAAAGCTGCTATTGCAGCAGGGGCGGATGGATTGTTTATCGAAACGCATCCTGAACCGGGAAAAGCAAAATCGGATGGTGCAAACATGTTACCGCTGAATCAATTGGAAGATTTGTTGACGAAATTGGTAAGGATACGCAAGGCATTATGAAACTGACAAATTACCGCGTTATTCTTGCCTCCAACTCGCCTCGCCGAAAAGAATTGCTTTCGGGTATCGATATAGATTATGAAGTCCGCGCGTTGTCCGATATCAATGAATCGTATCCTGACAATCTTCCGAATGAAGAAGTTGCCGAATTTCTTGCTCGGAAAAAGGCAGATGCTTACTGTGAGTCTCTTGTGGAAAACGATTTACTGATTACAGCAGATACCATTGTGCTATTGGAGAATAAAATTCTTGGAAAACCCTTGAATAAAGAGGATGCGAAGAATATGTTGCGGGAATTGTCGGGGCAAACACATTTGGTAATAACAGGGGTTTGTTTAACATCGAAACAAAAGCAAGTTAGTTTTTCGGATAAAACATATGTAACTTTTGGTGATCTTACCGACCAAGAAATCGAATATTACGTTGACAAATATAATCCTTTGGACAAAGCGGGAGCATACGGTGTGCAGGAATGGATTGGTTACGTTGGGGTGGAAAAAATTGTGGGATCGTATTTTAATGTGATGGGGTTGCCTATTTTTAAATTATATCGTGAATTGAAACAATTCTAAAAAATAAAAATAAAAAAACCGTATCTTTGTGGTTTCAATAACATTTAATTTGTAATTGATAATTCAGTTCTATGTTAACAGTAGAGAAAATAGGTGGAACATCCATGTCTCAATTTCAGGATGTGCTGCAGAATATAATCAAAGGAAATCGCAAGGGGGATGAACTATACAACCGTATTTTTGTGGTCTCGGCCTATAATAATGTAACAAATTGGCTGTTGGAACACAAAAAAACGGGAGAGCCGGGTATTTACAACAAGTTTCTTAATGGTGAAGACTATAGCAGTGCTTTAGATACGTTTTGTCAACGGCTATTGCTGATAAATGACGGCTTTGCCGATATTGGGCTCGATTTGAAAGAGGCTCGCGATTTCATTCGTTTTCGTGTAGATCAGGCAAAAACGATTTTATTCAGTCTTAGTAAAGTGTTGGCATCAGGCTATGTAAACAGAACCGATATTTACTTGGCTGCACGTGAGATTTTGGCATCGATTGGCGAAGCCCATTCCGGATGGAATACGGTAAATATTCTAAACAACAACGGCATAAATGCCCGTTTTATTGATCTCTGTGGTTTTCACGATAATGAACCGTTGACGATTGACGAACGTATTCATAAAGAATTTCGCGGGATCGATTTCAGTAAAGTGATTTGTGTTGCTACAGGATATACCAAAGGTACCGAGGGTATTATGCGCGCTTTTGATCGTGGTTATTCCGAGGTTACTTTCAGTAAAATTGCTGTAGAAGTGAAAGCCGACGAGGCGGTTATTCACAAGGAATATCATTTATCGAGTGCAGATCCCCAAATTGTGGGGGTTGAAAATAGTGTTCCGGTAGGTCACACCAATTATATTATTGCCGATCAGCTGGCTGATATAGGTATGGAAGCCATCCATCCCAAAGCAGCAAAACCGCTGGAATTGGCCGGCATAAATATTCGCATTAAAAACACCTTTGATCCTGAACATCCGGGGACATTGATTTCTCGCGACTATATTTCGCCCGAACCACGGGTGGAAATTGTGTCCGGTTCGCGAAAAGTAGTTGCTATTGAAATTCATGATCCCATGATGGTAGGCGAAGTAGGTTTTGATGGGCGTATCATGGAATATTTTGTAAAATATGGAGTCAGCTACATCATGAAATCTACCGATGCCAATTCCATTACGATGGTTGTTTGGGAGAATGATAAGTCGCGCGAATTGGTAAAAGCGCTGAAGGATGCTTTTTATCAAGTGAGGGCTGTGCCTGTGGCTATTGTTTGTGCTATGGGTAGCAATATCGCTATTCCCGGTTTTTTGTATAGAGCAGCCAAAGCATTGTACGATAGAGGAATAAATATCGAAAGTTTTGCTCAGTCGCTCAGGCAGGTCAATATGCAGTTTGTTATATCTCGCGATAAATACGAAGATGC
>JAAZMQ010000102.1 GCA_012798745.1 Bacteroidales bacterium | reverse complement strand
GCATCGAATACTTTTTCGCTGATGCACATCAACTACCGTTGCATCGTACATAAAACGAAATTCCGTTTGTTCCTCAATAACTTCCAAAATTTTTTGAATGGGTTGATTTTCAATATTTAAACTTACTTTAACAGCCTGAGCATAGCTGTTTTTAGCAAATCCCTGTGAAATGCAAAACATTATAAAAAATAACGCCATTCTCGTTACTTTTACAAATCCAGACTCCCAAATTCTTTGTAAAATGGAGATCTCACAATAACTTTTTTTCATGTTTAATTTTTGTTTTAGTTTGATGATGAAAAATCAAATTAATTTTTTCGTTGTAAATTAGATTCAAAAAATAAATTTTATAAACAATGATGGACGTACCTCATCACTATTTTTTGTTTATTCATTTTTAAGGACGTATTTTCTCATAGGCAAGCCATTTTTTATAGTTTTACATGTTATTTTTTTGAAACAATAATTTTAGGAAGAGATGTCAAATCGGTATTAGGTTGGACCCAGCATTTTAAAGAACAGGAATATTCAATAAGCTTAAATATCTGTTCATAACTTTCGCTTTGAAAGGTACCCGTAAAAATAGATTCGTATACCGTTTCGTCCGTTACTTCAATATCGATATTGTACCACCTTTCCAGCTTTTCGAAAACCGTTTTTATCGGTTCGTTTTTAAATACCAACATGCCGTTTTTCCATGAAGCATATTGTGAAACGTCAAATTCATCTACCTGAAGGGTATTTTGCTTTAAGTCATATGCAGCCAATTCTCCCGGTTTCAGGGTATAGTCGATCGATTCGATCCGGCTGTGAGACAATGCCACTTTGCCCGATTCAAGCGCCACACAGACTTTCCCCGTTTCGGGATACGCATTCACATCAAATTCCGTCCCCAATACCGACACCACAACATCGTTGCAGTGAACATCAAAAGGCAATTTTTCATTATGGGCAACCTTAAAAAAAGCTTCGCCATTCAGGATGACTTCTCTGCGATGTTCAGAAAAATTATCGCGGTACGTGAGCGTCGTTCCCGAATTCAGCCAAACAATCGAGCTGTCGGGCAAAACAACTTGTGAGCGCTGGCCGTTTTGGGTAATTACGGTAACTGTCCTGCTGTTGAAAGCCCTTTCTTCGACGCTCTTTTTATGAGAAAAAAAGAAAATCGACCCCAACACGAGAATCAGCATGGCTGCATAAGGCAACAACCGGTTAAAAGTGCGTTTGATCTTAAGCGATTTCCTGTGTTTGATGCCTTTACGGATGTGTTCGAGCATCTTTTCCGAATCCACCGGAATCTCTTCATCAACATCGGACGAAAAGCGGTTCTCGTCGAACAAACGACCCATTTCGTCCTGCCCTTTTTCGCTGTTCGACCACAGAAACAACTTCTTTAGCTCTTCTTCCGAATACGAACCGGAAAAAAATCGACATATTGTTTCTTTAAAATTATCCATTTCGAGGGTGCTTTTATATAAATACACTTCAAATGACAAAAACTATGACGCTGTTCGCAAAAAATTTTGAAAAAATTGCAACAAAAAAATTTCGGCAGATTCAGCCGGCTTTATAACAGACTATATCGTAGGAGAAAAAAATAAATCTTGACTTGAAAAATAGGTCAGTGGGCTCTAGGAAGGGAAAAATATATTTAGGAGACAAAATAAATCTTAACCGGCCAAAAGGCAGATCAAAAGCAAGCCGTATTTCTTGAGTTCGTCTTTCAGATAGGTGTTGGCTTTGAGTAATTGGCTGTCCACCGTGATAACCGAAATTCCCAATTTTTCCGAAATCTCTTTTCGAGACAATCCCTCAACCTTTCTCATAATGAAAACTTCTCTCCTTCTCGGCGGCATTCCATCGATAATGAGCCGGATTATTTCGCGTGTTTCTTTAAAAATAACGTAATCGTCCGTCTTATCCGACTCCATTTCATTAATGATCTGAAAATGATCTTCGAAAACCCTTCGGTTGACTTTTTCGCGAGTAAAATTCAAAAAAGTATTTTTGGCAATCGTAAAGAGAAAAGCATCAAACGAATACCCTTCAATAAATTCTTCTCTTTTTTCCCATATCTTAATAAAGCTTTCCTGCACAATCTCTTCCGCATCTTCTTTCGAATCGAGAAGACGCATCAAATAGGCATATAATTTTTTGTGATATCGCTCGAAGAGCTTCTCAAAAGCTTTCTGATCGCCATTTTTGAATGCCCTTATCAGCAATATTTCATTTTCATTAATGTCCATTCGATAATTTCAAAAAATTAATAAGATGTGGCAAAGATAGTTGTTTATTAGTTTTAGTTAACCTGAAAATAGAAAAATATAAAGACTGAAACAATCAAGCTTCAACCCGATATTTTAAACCTTAACACTACGTAGTAATCTTTTAAAAGATTAACTCACACAGATCAATATTCACTACATACTTTTATATTT
>JAAZMQ010000101.1 GCA_012798745.1 Bacteroidales bacterium | reverse complement strand
GGGAAACTCATCAATAACATCTTAGAAACCGAGATCGTTTTTGTTGTCAATGGCGGGCCGCATCCTTCGGGACAAGCCTTCGGGCTCGGCGGATTACAAAGGCAGCAAAACACTCAAATCCTGTCACAAGGAGTTTCATCTTAATTCCACCGATGCGGCTTCTTATAAAAAGCAGATCGGCAAAAATTCATCTTTTTGCGATCTGCTTTTCTTTTTTATTATGATAAAACATACTCACATGAAGCGGCATCTGGAACTGTTTCTCGTATTTCTTAAAATCGGAGCATTTACTTTCGGAGGCGGATATGCAATGATACCGCTCATTCGAAACGAAGTTGTAAAAAAGAAAAAATGGCTTGAAGACGATGAATTTATGGATATGCTGGCTATAGCCCAATCCATGCCCGGTCCTATGGCATTAAATGCCGCTCTATTCGTTGGAAACAAACGTTTAGGATTCAAGGGAAGTCTGTTTTCCGGTCTCGGTGTTATTCTCCCTTCTTTTATTATCATTCTTTTCATTGCTGTTATTTTCACACAATTCAAAGATAATCCGGTTATCGAACGTATCTTCAAAGGCATCCGACCGGCTGTGGTAGCGTTGATTGCCGGCCCTCTAACCACATTGGGCAAAGCAGCAGGAATCACCCGAAAAAATGCTTTGATCCCTATTATTGTCATTATTGCTGTATGGCTATTGAAAATATCGCCTGTATATATTGTTATTATTGCAATATTGATCGGTATCATTCATTTAGCATATCTCAAACAAAAGCTGAAACGATGACAATGGAATTGATCAATCTATATATTACCTTATTTTTATCGTTCTTTAAAATCGGTTTATTCGGCTTTGGAGGCGGATATGCAATGCTCCCACTTATTCAACACGAGGTAGTAAATGTACACCATTGGATTTCGGTAAGCGACTTCACATCCATTGTGGCTATTTCACAAACCACTCCAGGGCCCATTGCTTTCAACTCCGCTACATATATTGGCTACACAGCTGTTTCGAATATGGGATTTCCTATAATTCAGGGAATAATCGGTTCGGCTGTTTGCACATTGGCAGTGAGTTTACCGTCATTTATCATTATGACTGTAGTATGTTCTTTTTTCTTTAAAGTAAAGAACAATCAGTGGGTACGTGCCGTGCTCTTAGTACTGAAACCTGCAATCATCGGTTTAATTGCATCTGCAGCACTTATGCTGATTAACGACGCCAATTTCATTGATTACAAAAGCTGGATTATTTTCGTAGTGGTATTTATCGCTTCCAGAAAAAAAATTAATCCGATTTTATTGATCTTACTTTCAGGTGTATCAGGTTTGCTTTTATACCATTAACTAACATTTCTAATTGATACCTCATTCACTATTAAATGATATTAATTTCACAATAAAAAAGTCCACAAAAAAATAGGAGAAGACATAAATAATTATGAAGTGAGATAAAAAAATTGTATTTTTACGATGATTTTTTAATAAAAAACCACTACTCTTACACACTGTTACTTAAAAACCCTATTTATGACGAAAATAACCAAAGAAGAAGCCCTTCTGTATCATTCAGAAGGGAAACCGGGAAAAATTGAAGTTGTTCCTACCAAACCTTACAGCACACAACGCGATCTATCATTAGCTTATTCACCGGGAGTAGCCGAACCCTGTTTGGAAATCAAAAAAAACGAAGATGCTGTTT
>JAAZMQ010000100.1 GCA_012798745.1 Bacteroidales bacterium | reverse complement strand
TGGTGGGTGACCATTTGGTTCCTATTGTGGTAGATGCCTATCGGAAAGGATTTCGGGGATATGAAGCCGAATTTATTTATGAAGCTATGCGGATAAAAGCGTTGGAATTTCCTAAACCGCCTGTTTCGCTTAATTCAGCACGGTCGGGATTGGAATATCTTCATACGCTGGGTTATATTCCTGCTGACAGAGTGACAGAATCGGTTTCGAAAACCCTGGAATTTGCTTATGACGACTGGTGTATTGCCCAAATGGCAAAAGAGCTGGGGAAAGAGGACGATTATAAGTTGTTTATGCAAAGGGCAGGGAATTATAAAAATGTGTGGGATAAGGAGACCCAATTTATGCGTCCCCGCTTGCTTGACGGTTCATGGTTAGAAGCACTGAACGGACGGGAACAAAAAATAACAAAGTACAGAGATCACTCTTACTACCAATATTTTGATCCTCTACTTGTAGGTCGTCGTCCCTTTCGTCATTATACCGAATCTAATGCTTGGCAATATATTTGGTCGGTACAGCATGATGTACCCGGCTTAATAAGCCTCTTTGGTAAAGTAGAAAATTTTACGGGAAAGTTGGATACCTTTTTTGAAATGAGCCCTTTGATTACACCACCAAAATATGTAGGAGTGGTTGGAACTATCGGACAATATGTGCATGGCAACCAGCCTTCACATCATGTTGCTTATTTGTACAACTATGCCGGACAACCCTGGAAAACGCAATTCCGAATAAGACAAATTATGGAACAACTTTACAAGCCTGGACCGGGTGGACTTTGTGGAAATGAGGATATGGGATCACTTTCGTCATGGTACGTGCTTAGTGCTATGGGAATTTATCCAGTAACACCTGGAACCCCAATTTATACTATTGGTAGTCCACTCTTCGAAAAGCTTACTTTAAAAACAGAAAAAAATACTACATTTACAATAATTGCCCGAAACAATTCGGCCGAAAATGTTTATATTCAGCAAGCGATGTTTAATGGTCGGACTTTAAATGTTCCTTGGATTTCACATGAAGAAATTATAAATGGTGGGGTATTGGAGTTTGAAATGGGTGCGGAGCCCAATAAAAAATGGGGAACAGAAGCACAAGCTTCTTTCTTTCCTGCGGATAATAAAAAGTGAAACAATTTCTTTACATATAAATTATTTTTTAAAATTATAAATGATGAATTATGAATAAAATTTTCAAGCTGTTTCCAATATGGTTTTTTTCTTTTTTGCAAATCTCTCTGTTTATAGAATGTTTTTCTCTATTACCTTTGATTTCGAGAGCCCAGTCAATGTCTAATGTACGTAAAACAGGCGCTTCATTATTCCGATCCGAATTTATTTTCCCTCTACAGGGTATGCATGTCCACAGCAGTTCGGTGGTGGAATTACCCAATGGAGATTTGTTGTGCTGTTGGTTTGAAGGTTCAGGAGAACGTACTGCCAATGATGTACAGATAAAAGGAGCACGGTTGCAAAAGGGACAAAGTCGTTGGAGTGAGCCTTTTGTTATGGCTGATACGCCTCGGAATCCCGATTGTAACCCTGTCCTTTTTCTGGACTCAAAAAATCGTCTGCATCTGACATGGGTTGTGGTTGTTGCTAATCGGTGGCAAAATTCCTTGCTAAAAACGCGTATATCATCAGATTATTTGAATGACGGACCACCTAAATGGGATTGGCAGGATGTAATCCTTTTAAAGCCGGGAGATGAGTTTGTCGAAACGTTGGAAAAAGGGTTCAAAGAATTGGATCCAGTATGTTCGATATGGTCGGAATACGCAGTACAATACGAAAGGATGATTGTAGAAGCTGCTAAAGATCCGGAGAAGCGGGAGGTAGGTTGGATGGGACGCATTCAGCCGCTTATCTTGGAAAAGGGCAGAATATTGCTGCCGCTTTATTCTGACGGATATAACGTGTCTTTGGTTGCTATTTCTAACGATAACGGAGATACCTGGACACCAAGTCTTCCTATTGTTGGACGAGGAAATATTCAGCCTGCTCTCTTGCAAAAGCAAGACGGAACCATTGTGGCTTATATGCGAAACAATGGTGATAAGCCTGAACGAATTATTTTTAGTAGTTCTGATGATAATGGTTATACATGGAGTGTATCCAAAAAAACAGATATTCCAAACCCGGGTTCCAGTGTAGAGGTCATTTCTTTGAATGACGGCCATTGGTTGATGGTTTATAATGACTTGGAAGAGGGAAGGAATCGATTGGCTGTTTCGCTTTCGGATGACGAAGGAGCTAGTTGGAAGTGGATGCGTTATCTGGAATACGAACCAAAAGGGAAAGGGAGCTTTTCTTATCCAACTGCGATTCAAACGAGGGATGGGCAGGTACATATTACCTATTCTTGCCATGTTCCCAATGGAAAATCCATTAAGCATGTTTCTTTTTTGCCTTCGTGGGTAAAAGAACCTGACTTAGGTAATACTAACGCTGAAAAATTGGGATTCCCAAAAGGTAAGAAAGTGTTGCTAATGCATATGGATGACTTGGGAATGTGTGAGGAAGCAAACGATGCAGGGAAATATTACATTGAAAACAACTATATTCTTTCGGGATCGGTGATGATGCCGTGCGAGTACGCAGAACCATTTGTACAGTGGGCAAAAAATGTTCCTAAAGCCGATGTAGGGGTACACCTTACTCTTACCAGCGAATGGAAAACTTGGCGGTGGAGGCCACTTGTCGACCCCGAAAAGGTTCCGGGTTTAATTGATTCTGAGGGTAAAATGTGGCGTAGTGTCAAAGATGTGGTGATGAATGCTACTCCAAAGGAGGTAGAAATGGAAGTGAGAGCACAAATTGATAAAATGCTGGCATTGGGATATACTCCAACACATATTGATACTCATATGGGAACTTTATATGGTTCACAGGAGTTTTTGAGGGTTTTTTTAAAGATTGCTGAAGAGTATAAAATTCCGGCTAATGCAATAGATATCTCTAATCCGAAAGTGCTTGCTTTTGCAAGTGCAGAGGGTTATCCTATAAACAATGAAGTAATTAACATGTTGAATAATTATAAACTTCCAAAACTTGATAATTTTGCCAGTGTACCAAAAGGCAATTCCTACGAAGAAAAAAAAGCTAACTTTTTTAAGCTTGTTAATACTTTAGATCCCGGTATTACGGAAATCATTTTTCACCCTTCTTTTGAAAGTGAAAATCTGAAAATTATTACCGGTTCATGGCAACAGCGGGTTTGGGAAGCGAAAATGTTTGCTGATCCGGAAGTCATTCATTTTTTTAAGGAAAATGATATCATTTTCACTACTTGGCGTGAAGTAATGGAGCGTTTTGAAAGAAAATAATCGAGATGAAAAAGATTTTCAAAATTTTGGGGACATTCATCATTTTAATTCTTATCAGTGTTTCGTTTTGGTGTTTCTCAAATATCAAAGATAGGCATTCGGGATATACTGTCGATTTGAAAATTTTCAACAACATTCCTTCAGAATTAAAAGCTGGATTTGCTGCTATGCCTATCACACCTGAAGTTCTTGATCGGTGGGCGGATAAAAACGGAGATGCTAAATATAGGCCAAAAGATGGCGATTATTTTATTGATGATAATGGCAACAGAATGTTTGATCCGATTTGGATGGCGGGTTTTAGTAACAGCAAGCCTGCCAATGGTGTGCACGACGATATTTGGGCACGTACGATGATTCTTGATGACAACAAAACCCGTTTGGCACTCGTTATTCTCGATGTTATCGGTTTTATGCATGATGATGTGGTGGATGTACGCAAAATGTTACCAAAGGAATGGGGATTAACCTATACCATTATTGCCTCCACCCATACACATGCAGGTCCTGATTTAATGGGACTTTGGGGCGAAACACCTTTCAAAAGTGGCATAAATATTAAATACAAACAGTTTGTAAAAGAGCAAGTAGTGAAATCAGTGGAAGCTGCTGTAAGAAATCTTCGACCTGTCCGTTTGGAAATTTCACAGGATTTGACGGGAGCTATCTGTCAGGTTAAGGATACCCGTCAACCTGAGGTTTTCGACGCCGGATTGCGTTTTATTAAAGTAATTGATAAAGAAGATAATAAAACGTTGGGAAGCCTGTTGGCTTGGGGTAATCATCCCGAAACACTGTGGAGTGGGAATTTACTTATTTCGTCCGATTTCCCTCATTTTTTTAGAGAAGGAGTTGAGAAGGGTATTCTTTTAGGAGACAGCTTGATAAAGTCAGGCATTGGCGGAGTTTCCATTTACATGAACGGAGCGGTAGGTGGATTAATGTGTACTCATCCTAGTCATCCTATAACAGATCCGTTTACGGGGGAAGATATAAGAGAACCGACATTTAAGAAAGCAGCTGCACAGGGAAATCAGCTTTCGTTATTAGCGTTGGAGGCCATGGAGAATCCATCTGAAGTCATCGAAACTGCCGGAATCTCACTGGTTGTTCGTACGTTGAAACTCCCTATAAAAAATTCGTTGTTTAAATTGGCCAGTGTATTGGGTGTTCTTGACCGAGGTATGGCTGGTTGGATGAAGATACGTACTGAACTGGCTGTTTTTAGAATTGGACCTGTTTCATTTGTGACGGTTCCCGGTGAGATTTATCCCGAAATTATAAATGGTGGAATCGAAGCTCCTAAAGGCCGAGATTTTGAGATTGATCCTGTGGAAGTTCCACCTATTCGTGATATGATGCCTGGAAAATACAAGTTTATTATCGGACTAGCAAATGATGAAATAGGGTACATTATTCCCAAAAGTCAGTGGGATACGAAATCGCCTTTTGCTTACAGAAACGAGAAACCACCGTATGGCGAGGAAAATTCGTTAGGACCGGAAACAGGACCTATATTACATCGAAATTTACTGGAAATGCTTGCGGAGTTAGGAGAGTAGATGAAATTCGATCATCATGATTGAGAATAAGGATATGAAAGTTCAGACAATTCAAATATATTCATTTTAAACATGAAAAATAATATTTTAAAACTAATTGGAAAGGGTTTACTGCTGATTTTTATACTTTTTTGCTTGCTAATGGTCACACCCCGAACCATAGGATTTTTGTTCCCCGAAAAACCACCGATAGGTTATCATTTTGAAAAACTGAATTATTTGGCTGTAGGTGTGGGTTTGGAAAAAATGGTTGATTTAAAACCCAAAATTCCTGAAACCATTGAGGAGATCAAGAATGTGGAATATAAAAACGTAAACGGTAAATCGTTACAAATGGATTTTTATCGCCCAAAGGATGCAGTTGAACCTTTGCCTTTGCTGTTATTTATTCATGGTGGAAGTTATAAAAGTGGCAAACGTTCCGATTACTTGGTTTATTTGGTTAGTTTTGCGGAAAAAGGATATATGACTGCAACCGTGTCTTATAGATTGTTGCGCGACGGTATTTATCCAGCTGCAATAGAAGACGTTACCGATGCATTAGCATGGCTTTTCGAAAACGGTGAAAATTACGGTTATAATCCCGATCGTGTTGCAATAATAGGAGGATCGGCGGGTGCGCATTTGGCTATGTTAGCAGGTTATGGGTGGGGAAAGTCAATTCGGATAAAGGATAATAATTATTTTTCCGAGAATGAACACCGTATAAAAACCGTAGTAGATATTTATGGGCCGGTAGATATAACTACCTTCTATGCTAGAAATCAACAGTTGGTAGCAAGTTGTATAGGGTACTCATTCGAAGATAAACCTGAACTATACTATGAAGCTTCGCCTATAAATTACGTGAAAAGTTCCAGTCCTCCTACATTAATTTTTCATGGAACATCCGACAATGTAATTCCTATTAGTCAGTCGGATACGTTAAAGGCCAGGCTAGATGCCTTAGGGGTTCCATGTGAATATTATAGACTTCCATTATGGCCTCATGCTATGGACATTTTCGAACGGGTGAATATTTTTTTGCAAAAGAAAATGGATGAGTTTTTTAAAAAATATCTATAAATTTCATTTTTGATTTATATAATAATTGCTTTACCAATAAAAACAAAAAATAATGAAAAAATCTTTTTATTTTAGTGCAGTAATAGCTACATTTTTCTTCATAATTCCCTCGGGTTTTGCTCAAGAAAACCCTAAAAATGTAATTATTATGATTGGTGATGGAATGGGATTGCCTCAACTTTACGCTGGCATGGTCGCCAATAATAATTATTTAGCTTTAGAACGTTGTACTTATGTCGGATTTTCAAAAACCTATTCGGCAAATCACTTCACTACCGACTCTAGTGCAGGAGGAACAGCCATCGCTTGTGGAATAAAAACAAAAAATGGGATGATTGGTATGAGTCCGGATTAGATTAAAGCGGAATCGATACTTGAGATTTTAGAACGAAATCAATTTTCAACCGGTATTGTAGTAGCTTGTGATGTAACTCATGCTACCCCTGCTTCTTTTATTGCACATCAAATCAATCGAAATATGACTGAAGAAATAGCTGCTGATTATTTAAAAACTGACATAGACGTTTTCATTGGGGGGGGACGAATATGTTTTGAAAAACGTAAAGATGGACGAAATCTTTTAGAAGAATTAAAAAATAAAAATTATCAGATAGCTTATACGTTGGATTAGGTAAAAAAGATTAAATCTGGTAAGTTGGCGGGATTATTATATGATCAACACCCCCCTTTAATGCCGGAGAGGGGAAACATGCTTGCAGATGCAACGATGGCGGCTATTAATATTTTAGACAATAACCCAAAAGGATTCTTTCTAATGGTTGAAGGTTCACAAATTGATTGGGCTGCTCATGCTAATAATACTGAGCAAGTTATAAAAGAAATGCTCGATTTTGATCAAACCATTGACCATGTTTTGGATTACGCACAAAAAGAAGGTAATACATTAGTAATTATAACTGCTGATCATGAAACAGGAGGAATGGCATTGCTGGATGGTGAATTTGGTTCAGATTCTTTAAAAGTAGAATTCGGTACTACAAATCATACCGGGGTTCCCGTTCCTGTTTTTGCTTTTGGTCCAGGGGCAGAATATTTTACAGGGTTTATGGAAAATACAATATTCAAATCAAAAATAGAGAAATTGTTAAACCTACCATAATATTATAACCAAATGTAATAGATAACATATTTTTGGTTTGTCTTCATACTAAATGTTTTTCTTGCATGATATGAAATTCCATAAAATTGTTTTTACTTTTAATTTACATTATTAAGCTAATAATATGAAGAAAATACTACGATTTCACAGATTAGTTCTATTCATATTGTTTCTGGGATTGACGAATTTTAGAATATTAAATGCACAAGGCCCGAATTCATATTGGATAGATAAACCTTTTATTCAAGATTACAGCATTAAATATTATTTCGATCAAACAGGAGCTTCATTAAAGAGGGTGGCTGCGGATCGCAACGGAAAAATTCAAGTGTTATCGTCAATCGGATTGTTACACCCACATGACGGCATGTTCTTATATCCCGGGACACTTGAACCCGACAAGACCTATCGTCCTATGTCAGACAAAAATATTGCAGATCTCATGGTATATAAAGAACAATTGGTTTACCTCGACGATAAAGCTGTATTGAGCAATGCTTGGGCAGGAAAACTTTTTTCAAAACACGGGATGTCTAAAGCAAAATTGTTTGCAGGAGGAGAAGAATTCACTTTCTTAATTGCTGAAGATAAAGAGTTGAAATTGTTAAAAGAATCGGAACAGCTATGGAAAGGGAGGACTTCGGAATCAGTTATCGAACTGAAATTTTCTCTGCCCACGGGAAAATTTTGGATCTTGACATCCAAATCGCTTCATGTTTTTTCGCCTCATAAAAAAGAATTAAAAACTATCATTAAAGGTGACAATTTCACATCTTTTGATATTGTTGCCTTTGGCACGAAAATCATCATCGGGACATCAAATGGTTATATTGAAATTGATAATCTTAAACAAGAACAAATCGGTGAAATTTGCACGAAACTACCTGTTACTCAAATTACTGTTGTAAAAGAGATAAATGGCAACATTTGGTTTGGTTCGCCCAAAGGCGCTTATATGTTGCGTAACGATGGTAAATTTAACTATTATTACGGACAGCGCTGGCTCCCCAATAACTATGTGATTGACATCGCTGAAGGACCGGATAATTCGGTTTTGATTCTCACAGAAAAAGGATTGAGCCAACTTTGTTTTAAAGAAATAACATTATATGAAAAGGCTTTATATTTTGAAGATCAGGTTCGCAGCCGTCACATTCGTTATGGGTTTAATGCCACATTAAATGGGTTGAAAAACGGAAATATTTCAACAGGTTATCTTGCTGATTCAGATAATGATGGATTATGGACGTCCATGTATCTGGGCAGTCAGGTATTTCGATATGCAGTAAATAAGTCGGAAGAAGCTTTGCAAAATTGTATTGAATCACTCGATGCAATGGAGCGTCTTTATACCATCAATCCGGTATCGGGATTTCCTGCACGCTCGTTTGAACGTAGTGGTTATATAGATGTTCTTTCAGATCCCGAACGTTGGCAACATTCTTTTGATCCGGAATGGGTTTGGAAAGCTACTACCAGTAGTGATGAGGCAATTGGCCATGTATTTGTATTTGGTGTTATAGCTGAATTAATGGATGTAGAACCGGTTCGGAACAAAGCAGTAAGATTGCTCGACGAACTAATGCAACATATTGTGGATAATGATTTTTATCTCATTGATTATGATGGCAAACCAACTACTTGGGGAAGATGGAATCCCGATTATGTAAATGAACTCCCCACTTGTGTGGGTGATCGTAAGTTATATAGTTCCAATATTGTGTCTATGCTACAAACAGCATATCATTTTACCCGGAAAGAAACTTACAAAGAAAAGGCTTTTAAATTGATGTATGAACATGGCTATCTTGAAAATTTGATGCGGCCCATGGGAGAAATTGGAAAGGCTCCGGAAAATTCTGATGAATGGGCCAGGATGTTGTCAGAATCTTGGAACCATTCAGATGATGAAATGTATTTTCTCGGCTATTGGGGTCTTTATCGGTATGCCTTTAATGACACCTTAAAAAGTATGTATAGAAATGCAATTATCGATCATTGGCAGTATGAACGTCCTGAGAAAGATGGATTATGGAACTTGTTTACTGGTATGGTAAGTAACGAATTTGATCTCGAAGAAGCTATATGGTATTTACAGGAGCACCCACTTGATCTCATTCAGTGGAATATTGAAAATAGTCACCGAAAAGATATTGAATTTTTAGAGCCTAACTTTAGAAATCAAACCATTGTTGAAGCTTTGCCACCAGATGAACGTCCGGTGCAACGGCATAACACCAATATGTTTCGGCTCGATCGGGAGGGAGATAATGGAAATTCGGAATTGAGTGCCGGAGATATTTGGCTTCTGCCATACTGGCTGGGACGTTTTCTGGGTATAATTAGGGAATAATTCGGTATTCAAAAAATAATTACTTATGAAAACAGTCGTTATGCGTTTAATTTTTTATAAAGGAAATATTAAAAATAGTAGTATATTTATAATGATTTTATTGGCATTTTATGGTTGTGGAAGGAGTTCTCTTGAAAAACTAGAATTTGAGATTTTTTCGGCAGGTTTTATTTTTGAGAAAGCACCGTTTCCTGAATGTCATGCTTCTACTATTGTGGAAACAGAAGATAGTTTTTTAGCCGCATGGTTTGGAGGCACTCGTGAAGGAGATAAAGATGTTTGCATTTACACTTCAGCAAAAGAAGATGAAGACAGATGGGGTATTCCTGTAAAGGTTGCTGATGGTATTGTAAACGATACGCTACAATATCCTTGCTGGAATCCGGTTCTTTATAAAAGAGATAATGGTGATATTATCTTGTATTATAAAATTGGTCCAAATCCACGAGA
>JAAZMQ010000099.1 GCA_012798745.1 Bacteroidales bacterium | reverse complement strand
GTTCCGCGCCCATCAACGCATGCCACCACAAACCCTTCGTTCAACAAAGCATATTCCCAATCAACACCATACCTATCGGCTACTTGCTGCGAATTAGGACCTCCGTATTGAATCATTACCAACGGATATTTTTTGGAAGGGTCAAAATTTGCCGGCTTCAATATCCAACCGTTCAGCTGCGTAATGCCGTCGGCAGCAGGTACGGTTATGAATTCTTTCCTCGGCAATCCGGCTTCGACCACTCGTTGTGCAACATCAGCATTGTCTTCGAGCAGCCGTATCATTTTCCCGTTTGCATCGTACAACGAAATCTCCGTAGGGGTGTGGAGGTCGGTCCATCGATTAACAAAATACTTCCCGTTCTTACTGAACGAGGCTGTATTGTAACCCGGTTTCGAAGAAAGTTTTTCAGGGCGTCCTTTATCTATATTGATCTTGTAAATATTTCGGCGTAAAGGACTTTCGTCGGCTGCCACATAAAATACGGTATTGGTTTGCGGATCAACCATCGGCAAATCCGTCACATCAAAACTGCCCGATGTGAGTTGTTTCTGCAACGTACCCGTCAAACCATAAATATAAATGTGGCTGTAACCGTCTTTTTCGGAAATATAGGTAAATCTGTCGGGCAAAAAATGAATAGTTTTTAGAAAATCGGAATCGATATAATACGTATTTTCATCACGAAGAATGAGCTTAGCAATCGTGGTACGCGGACTGGCAAAATACATGTCGAAACAATTCTGATTGCGGTTGAGCGTCATCACAGCCAATTGATCCGGATCATTCGTAAAAGCAATCCGTGAAATGTAACCATCTTTTTCCAAAGGTACTTTTACGGTGCGAATGGTTTTTTCCGCAATGTTAAATACCCGACATTCTACTTGTGGATTTTTTTCTCCCGCTTTGGGATATTTGTATGCGTAAAAATCGGGATACAATTGTTCGTTAAATGTTTGAAAACGATATTGTGGCACTTCCGATTCGTCGGTACGCACATAAGCCAGAAATTTGTTGTCGGGCGAAAACTCCATCAGTCGCGTTACGCCAAACTCCTCTTCATACACCCAACAAGTTATGCCATTCAGGATTTTGTTCAGCTCACCATCTTTCGTCACCTGCGATTCGGTAGTAAAATCGAATTTTACCAGCCAAATATTGTTGTCGCATACGTAAGCCAGCATCTTGCTATCAGGTGAAAAAACAGGAACCATCTGTTTACTTTCGTTTTCGGTGAGTTTACGCACCATGTTGCGACGCACATCATGATAATAGTAAGTAGCTTTGAATGAATGTCGGTAAATCTGTTCCCGATCGCGATATACCAACACCCGTGTTTCATCGGGGCTCACCAAAAATCCCTCAAACCTGTCGAAAGTGCATTCACGTGCTTTGCGCGTACTGAAAAGCGTATCCACTGCTTTTCCGGTTGCATACGAAAACTTGATCACAGCTGTGTTTTCGGCATCTGTCTGATAATAATGCATACCGTCAGCAGAAGACTCCATCGGTTTTACTCCACGGGCAGAAAACTTGCCTTCCAAGATATCTTGCAGGGTATAATGCTGCGCCTGCAAAGTAATAATGCTTGCTATGCTAAAAAGCAAAACGAATATTTTTTTCATCTGCATCTCTCTACTATTGTTGTGTAAATTCAACTTTTCAAACCAACTTATTTACAAAAATACAGGATTATTTTCAATTTACACAGTAAGCCGTTAACCCAAGTTGCAGCTTTTCCGACCCATTGTGTTAAATTATAGTTAAAAACTGGCAATTCTACGCTTCACGAGCATTTTATTTCTTGTAATTTTTAGTAAGGGTACAGAAACTATCCCTTCGTCAAACGAAAATCTGTAGTACACAAATCGGAATTCAAAAAAAATCAATTTGCCGGTTTTCAGCAAATTAACGATAGTTAGCTGCAAAGAGGGTTAAGATATTTAGGAGCGAAAACATGTTGGCATGGAAGGAGCTGAAATAAATTATCAGTGGTTTTATCATACGGATATCAAAAATGATCTCCAGGCGTTGGAATGTCTGGATGTTTTTGCGGTGATATACCGATGGTGTTCAGGCAACGGCGATAATCAACCATAGAGATTATTGGACCCGTACGAGAGAGCAATT
>JAAZMQ010000098.1 GCA_012798745.1 Bacteroidales bacterium | reverse complement strand
TGATCTACCCGCATAGGAATAGCGGGGTTTTCTTTTTCGAAAATCCGGATTACCTCAATGAGAGCCGCCCTTCCTCCAAGAGGCGAAGCCTCCATGAAATCGCCATTTTCTTTAATTTCCGTACTTCTTAAGTGTACAAAAAAAGATTTCATGGCAAAAGTTCTTGCCAATTCAACCACATTATTTTGAATGCCTGCACTCAATGAACCCGCACAAAACGTTAAACCGTTAGCAGGACTTTCTACAGCACTCAAAATCCAACGAATGTCATCTTCGTCACTGACGATTCTCGGTAAACCAAATACAGGAAATGGAGGATCATCAGGATGAATACACAATTTTATTTCATATTTTTCCGCCACAGGAATCACCTGTTGCAAAAAATACCTCAGATTCGTGCGAAGCTTTGTTCTGTCAACATTTTTATACAAATTCAGCAGCTTTCTAAAAGCATCAACAGGATCTTCGTCGCCCTCTACTATACTTCGATTAATAAAACCCTGAGTTTTTACAATAATGGTGTCTATAAGTTCTTTCTTTTCCTCCTCTGTAATAACGGCATCCAACTCATTTACTTTAGCCATCTCCTCAGGAGTATAATCCTTCTCCGCATTTTTTCTGTTCAGGATTTTACAATCAAAATAAGCAAAACGAATTTTATCAAAATACAAAGTTTGCGTGCCATCTTCCAATCTTTTCTTCAAATCGGTACGCACCCAATCTATCACAGGCATAAAATTATAACAAACGGTAGTTATTTCTGCTTGCCCTAGATGCATCAAACTCTGTTTGTAATTTTCTATCCATTTATCGCGATCTTTCCCTCCATATTTAATGGACTCCACTACCGGCAAACTTTCAACAACCGACCAATGCAAGCCATACGATTCAATATATCGTTTAATATCAAAAATATCCTCGTAAGTCCATACTTCGCCGTTAGGCACATCATGCAAAGCCGTAACAATGCCTTCCACGCCAATTTGCCTAAGCATATCCAGCGTAATTGGATCTTCTTTACCAAACCACCGCCAACATTTTTTCATTTACTTCTAAAAGAATAAAATCAATCGTTTACATAAAACCTGTTGCCCCTTATCTCGACACTCTTCTGAATAACATTCCCCGAAGCAAGCGATCTTTCATCCGGTTGTTTTCCGCCAACCGAAATCAAAACGTTACCCGCTTCTACCAAAGGAATATTTTCTTCGTCCCTGCCCGCAAACTGCTGTGGTTGCAAAACAAATTCAACCGTACGGGTTTCACCGGCTTTCAAATGAATCCGCTTGAAACCCTGTAACGACCTGATGGGTTTCCGCAGCTCGCTCTCGGGTAGAGAAACATACAGCTGAACCACTTCATCGCCATCTTTATCTCCCGTATTGCTTACCTCTACCGAAACGGGAATATTTTCACCTGCCTGAACAGACGAGGGAATGCTTTTGAAAGTGTACTTAAACGTCGTATAACTCAAACCATAACCAAACTCGTATAAAGGTTGTCCCTCAAAATAGCGGTATGTCCTTCCTTTCATGTCATAATCCTCGAAAGGCGGAAGCTGATCGGTATCCTTGTAAAACGTCACGGGTAATCGACCGGAAGGATTGTAATCGCCGAAAATCACGTCGGCGATAGCCGTTCCGCCCGACTGTCCCGGATACCAAGCCTCAAGAATGGCGGGAATGTTCTCGTTCTCCCAATTCACCGCCAACGCACTGCCGTTGAGCAGAACCAGAACCGTTGGTTTACCCTGTTTCACGATCTCTTTCATCAAATCGGTCTGAATCCGCGGCAAATTGATGTCGGTACGGTCACCCTTGTAAAAACCGTCGATACTGACATTCATCTCTTCTCCTTCGAGCGACGGGCTCAATCCCATGAAAAGAATAACCAAATCGGAATTCTTCGCCAGATTAACGGCTTCTCTTTTCAAATCCTTCCCAGGAACTTCCCACAATAAACGAACATGGGAATATTCGCTGTTATAACCTGTATATTCCATCTCTATTTCGTAAGCTCTGCCCTCCTCTAAGGAAACGATTCCGTATCCTTTTGCCGATTCGTGAATATTCCGTCCGGAAGCCAATAATTTGCCACCCAACGACAGCTTA
>JAAZMQ010000097.1 GCA_012798745.1 Bacteroidales bacterium | reverse complement strand
AATCAATAGGTTGATTCATTGCAAACCAAGAATTAACATTCACTTTAAATTCACCTGTAGTTCCTCTCTTCGTTTCAATAACAATAACCCCATTTGCACCTCTTGATCCATACATTGATGCAGCTGCCGCATCTTTCAAAATATGTATACTTTCTATCTGATTAGGATCTATATCATTTAAGGTTTGTTCTATACCATCTACAATCACTAATGGTTGGGCATTTTGGAGTGTACTGACACCCCTTATATAAACATTGCCTGGAACATCTCCTGGTAAATTACTTCCTTGCAACATTGTTACTCCGGGAACAGTTCCTGAAAATGCAGTTTGAAGCTTGGCAAAAGGACGTGTTACTATTTTACTTACATCAATAGATTCAATTGATGAGGCAAGGTGTCTTCTTTCCACCACATTGTAGCCTGTAACCACTACTTCATCAAGTACTTGACTTTCACCCAGCAAAACCACATCAATTCGTGTTTTCCCCTTAGTAGAAACTTCATAATCTTTAAAACCTAAATAACTAAAAATTAAAGTTACATCTTCGTCTATGTTCAATTCATACAGTCCATTTTCATCTGTAGTCGTACCTTTAGTTGTCCCTTTAATTAAAATAGTAACATAAGGCAACGGATTCCCATCCTTATCTGTTACAACTCCATAAATTTGCCTCTCTTGCTGTTGGGAAACCAAGAATTTTGCTTCTTTAAAAAATTCTTTCTCCATTTCCACAAAGAGAATAATATGATTCCCTTCCATCGTATAACGAATATCCGTAGCTCTCAAGATATCGTTCAATACCTCCGATACACTTTCGCTCTTTGCTCTTACCGATACTTTTTTGTCTGTGTTTACTTCACTGTTATAGATGAACAGGTAATCGGTTTGTGCTTCGATTTCGTTTAGCACCTCTTTAATGGATGCATTGCGTTTGTTAATGGTTACTTTGGCGTTTTGGGTAAATACCGATTCTGCCATAGAACAAAAGACGCAGATAAACAACAAAATAATGCTTATTCGCATAATTCTCAAAAAATAATTACAAGATAATTTTTTGAGTAAAAAGACGTCTTTTGAGGTTTTTTCTCCATACATTTGACATGTTTTGATTAAAATAGTTAACAAATTCAATTAAATCGATATGAAATTAGATGATAAATGTGATTGCACTTATCGGTTTTTCTGTTCTCAAACGAATTTGTTCATGATGCAAATGGTTGATGCATTTGTTTTTTACAATCGTTAAAATATAAGCCGGTGCATTGGTATTCGGCAAAAGGTTCCCTCTGTTTTACCAATAAAATAAAGAGTAAATACTTCCGATACAAAATCTTCTGCAACAGGCCGATCTTTCAGATATCCCATCGCAAAACGCACAAAGCGTAAATAATATTCACTAAACAGGTTGTTGAAGTTTCGTATATCCGACTTAGAATGCACGCACTACATTCTTTTTCGAATACGAAGGTAATGAAAATTCAAAACAAACATAGTTTATTAAGTTAAAAAGTAAAAAAATCTCGGCTAATTCCCTTTTTTGCTTAAACTTTTTTTAATCGATCGGCTTAGAGTCATCTTCAAGCGGATAACCTTCACAATAGCGGATAACCCGCTCATTCATGAATTCCAGAAAATCGCTATATTGCTGTTT
>JAAZMQ010000096.1 GCA_012798745.1 Bacteroidales bacterium | reverse complement strand
TATTGTCTTTTCTAAATGCCATATATTTATAATGTTGTGTTTATAAAGAGTTGTCAATATTTTTGAATTGAAAACGATTAGAATGAATATTTTCATTTATAGTTCGTTTTCGAAGTTACAAATTAATCAAGAGAGATGCTCAATCCCAATCCTCTGAGTTCATGAAGCAATACATTTAGCGATTCAGGAATTCCCGGCTGCGGCATAGGATCGCCTTTTACGATAGCTTCATATGCTTTTGATCGTCCTATCACATCATCGGATTTGATGGTCAGGATTTCTTGAAGGGTATGAGCTGCTCCGAACGCTTCGAGAGCCCAAACTTCCATTTCTCCAAAACGCTGTCCCCCGAATTGGGCTTTACCGCCTAGCGGTTGTTGCGTAATGAGAGAGTAAGGACCTATAGAGCGAGCATGCATCTTATCTTCAACCATATGTCCCAGTTTCATCATATAGATGACACCCACTGTAGCCGGTTGGTCAAATCGCTCCCCTGTTCCTCCGTCATAAAGGTAGGTTTTTCCGTAACGGGGCAGTCCTGCTTTATCAGTCCATTCATCTAGGTCCTCAAGTGTTGCACCATCGAAAATTGGAGTTGAAAAACGAACACCCAGTTTTTCTCCTGCCCATCCAAGAGCAGTTTCAAAAATTTGCCCCAGGTTCATACGTGATGGAACACCTAAGGGGTTCAAGACGATGTCTACCGGCGTTCCATCAGCAAGAAAAGGCATATCTTCCTGTCGGACTATTTTAGAAACAATACCTTTATTACCGTGGCGACCGGCTAGTTTATCTCCTACTTGAATTTTACGTTTTTTAGCTATATAAACTTTAGCAATTTGCATAATACCCGATGGGAGTTCATCCCCGATCATCAGATCAATACGCTTACGTTTGAGTTCCGCATCTAATTCTTTGTATTTACGTAAGTAATTGACCACAGTAGTGCGGATCAATTCGTTTTTATGTGGATCGTTTGTCCATTTGCTTAGTTGGACAGATTGATAGTCGATTTCTTGTAAAATTGCCGGTGTGAATTTTGCTCCTTTGGGTATCACGTCCGTATTGGTATAATCTTTCACCCCGGCAGAAGTTTTACCTTCGGTGAGCACAAGCAATTTTTCGATAAGGAGTTTTTTTAAATTTTCCATTTTGGCTTCGTATTCTTCTTCCACTTTTGGAAGTAACGCCTTGTTGGATAATTTACCTTTTCCTTTTCTAATTGCTCTCGAAAATAAGTGCGTATTGATTACAACACCACTGAGTGAAGGGGGAGCTTTTAGCGAGGCATCTTTTACGTCGCCTGCTTTGTCTCCAAATATAGCGCGAAGAAGTTTTTCTTCGGGAGACGGATCCGATTCTCCTTTGGGTGTAATTTTTCCGATAAGGATATCTCCGGGTTTAATGCGTGCGCCTACTCGGATAATTCCCCTTTCGTCCAAATCTTTGGTAGCATCTTCACTCACGTTCGGAATATCAGCTGTCAGCTCTTCAAGTCCTCGTTTGGTTTCGCGCACTTCCAGTGAAAATTCTTCTACGTGTATCGATGTAAAAATATCATCACTAACCACACGCTCACTTAGTACGATAGCATCCTCGAAGTTGTATCCTTTCCATGGCATAAATGCCACTTTCAGGTTTTTTCCTAAGGCCAATTCCCCGTTTTTGGAGCCATACCCTTCGGTCAATATTTGTCCTTTGGTTACTTTATCACCTTTTCTACATAAAGGATGTAGGTCGACAGTGGTGTTTTGGTTTGTTTTACGAAATTTTGGGATAGTATATGTTTTAATGTTGTCCTCAAAGCTCGTAAATTCCTCCTCTTCCGTTCTGTCATATTTTATTTTGATAGTAGTTGCATCTACATATATAACTTCCCCATCACCTTCAGCCACGAATTGTGTACGTGAATCTTTAACAACTTGTTCTTCAATTCCTGTGCCTACTATTGGGGCTTCGGGCCGTACAAGCGGAACGGCTTGTCTCATCATGTTTGAACCCATCAAAGCTCGGTTGGCGTCGTCATGTTCAAGGAAAGGAATTAGCGATGCCGCAATAGATGCTATCTGCATAGGCGACACATCCATTAGTTCTACTTCTTCTGGTGAAACAACAGGATAATCAGCATCTTTTCTGGCTTTTACTCGAGATAAGATAAACTTCCCTTCATCGTCAAGCGGCGCATTTCCTTGCGCTATCACTTTCCCTTCTTCTTCTTCTGCCGCCAGATAAATGATACCATCGTTTTTTGTATCTACTTGCCCATCTTTTGCTTTTCTGTATGGAGTTTCGATAAATCCCAGCTCATTAATTTTTGCGTAAATGCATAATGAGGAGATCAGTCCGATATTGGGTCCCTCCGGTGTTTCAATAGGGCAAAGGCGTCCGTAGTGAGTGTAATGCACATCACGAACTTCAAAGCCGGCACGTTCTCGTGTTAAACCGCCTGGTCCCAATGCGGATAAACGACGTTTATGTGTAACTTCTGCCAATGGATTGGTCTGATCCATAAATTGAGACAAGGCATTTGTACCAAAGAAGGTGTTAATAACCGATGAAATTGTTTTGGCGTTAATAAGATCAACCGGTGTAAATACCTCGTTATCGCGCACGTTCATTCTTTCCCGAATGATTCGTGCCATTCGGTTTAGTCCTATACCAAATTGATTGTATAACTGTTCTCCCACTGTGCGTACACGTCTGTTGCTAAGGTGATCTATATCGTCCACTATCGCCTTGGAGTTAACCAGTTCAATCAGATATTTTATTATTTCTATGATATCTTCTTTGGTAAGAACACGAACATTTTCGTCGATATTGAGGTTCAATTTTTTGTTGATTTTGTAACGCCCTACATCACCCAAATCGTATCTTTTCTCAGAAAAGAAAAGATTATTAATTACCTCTCTCGCACTGGAATCGTCAGCAGGTTCAGCACTACGAATTAAACGGTAAATATGACGGATTGCGTCAATTTCCGTATTGCTTGGATCTTTTTGTAATGTATTATAAATAATCGAGTAATCCGACATGCTGGGTGTTTCTTTGTGCAACAAAATGGAAGAAACACCTGACTCCAGAATTTTTTCTATTTCTTCTTCTCCAAGAATGGTTTCACGCTCAATAATGATTTCGTTTCTTTCGATAGATGTTACTTCACCTGTATCTTCATCAACAAAATCTTCTATCCACGATTTTAGTATTCGTGCTGCCAGTTTACGCCCTATCACCTTTTTTAGGTTGGTTTTTGTAACCTTTACTTCTTCGGCAAGGTCAAAAATCTCGAGAATATCTTTATCGCTTTCAAAACCGATGGCACGTAAGAGAGTGGTAACAGGCAATTTCTTTTTTCGATCGATGTAAGCATACATGACGTTGTTGATATCGGTCGCAAACTCAATCCACGATCCTTTGAAAGGAATGATGCGAGCTGAATAAAGTTTGGTTCCGTTTGCGTGTATACTTTGACCAAAAAAAACACCCGGTGATCGATGTAATTGCGAAACCACCACACGTTCTGCTCCGTTAATCACGAATGTTCCTTTTTCGGTCATGTAAGGAATTGTTCCCAGGTATACATCCTGAATGACCGGCGCAAAATCTTCATGATCGGGGTCAGTACAATAGAGATATAATTTTGCCTTTAAAGGCACACTATAGGTAAGTCCCCTTTCTATGCACTCTGCGATAGAATAACGTGGAGGGTCGATGTAGTAATCAAGGAATTCCAGGACAAAATTGTTGCGAGTGTCTGTTATTGGAAAGTTTTCCATGAAAACTTTGTATAACCCTTCGTTTTTTCTTTTTTCCGGAGGGGCATCAAGTTGTAAAAAATCTTGAAAAGATTTTAATTGAATTTCCAGAAAATCGGGAAAGTCAAAAGGATTTTTAATTGTTGCGAAATTTATTCGTTGGTTGGTGTTATTTAAAGACATGGAAATGTATTTTTTTGAACTCAATATGTATTGACACAAAAGGTTAAGAACCTTACTATAGAAGATTCTTAACCAAGTTAACCCAGTTTGAGGTAGCTTTGT
>JAAZMQ010000095.1 GCA_012798745.1 Bacteroidales bacterium | reverse complement strand
TTGCATCGTTTTTAAGGGAAACATAGCAGGGAGGGCGTTTAGCTCAGCTGGTTCAGAGCATCTGCCTTACAAGCAGAGGGTCGGCGGTTCGAATCCGTCAACGCCCACAACTAAAAATCAAGCACTTATCATTAATTTGATAAGTGCTTTTTTTGGTTGTTCATGCATAGGTCATTCATTTATCTTCCATGAACCGGTTTTGTATTTCATTTTTACTCATATGATCCGGTGTCTTATTATGACTGCAATTTGTTATCATAACAATGACAAAAATAATTAATAGTAATTTTCTCATTCATTTATAACTTTTGTTTGGATTTTTTGTAGAGAAAATTTATAATGCAACCTATGAAAAACCCTACTATAAAAATCGTTATTGTTCCGAAAACAATAATCAAGTATTCATGAAAAGGACTCGCGTATTTCGCCAATTTGCCTTCAGTAAAAAGTATGGGAGAAAGACTCATCCAACCAATAACCATAACTCCGACAATAACTCCTATGATTGCAGCAGTATTTTTTACTTTAGGAGCTAAATATCCTAACAAAAATAACCCTAACATACCTCCACTAAATATAGAAGCCAGTTTCCACCATGCATCCAATGCACTCTTTACATTAATCATTGCTATGGCAATAAAAATACTTAATATACTGAAAATAAAAGAAGAAACATATAATATATTCATTGATTTGCGACTCGCTTTAGAACTGTTAGAATCCAACTTGAAAAAATTAGTCAGTATAACTGTTGCGGAGCTATTAATACTTGTTGAAACAGTACTCATTCCAGCAGCAAAAATAGATGCTATCAATAATCCTGTAAGACCGACAGGTAATTGATTTACAATAAAATAAGGAAAGACACTATCACCATCTACCCCCTGAGGCAACAATCCAGGTTGTACCTTATAATAGCTATAAAGTGCTGTTCCGATAAACATAAAAATAGCCGAAACAGGCACATAGATTAACCCTCCCCATAAAGCCGACTTTTTTGCATCTTTATCCGATTTGGCAATCATATAACGCTGAATATAGTTTTGATCTATTCCAAAATTTTGAAGATTGATAAATAAACCATAAATCAATACTACCCAAAAAGTAGAAGTAGTTAAATCGAAATGAAAACTCCCCAAACTGAATTTATTTTCTTCCAAAGCAATTTGAAAAATTTGTCCCGGACCTTCAGGCATAGAAAACAAAAGTACAACAACACATACGATTGCTCCAACGATAAGAATAATAGCTTGGATAGCATCGGTCCATACTACAGCCTGTATTCCTCCAAGAAGCGAATATATCATCACACTTACACCTGTAATGACAATAATGGTAACCATATCCCATCCAAGCAGAGCATAAAGTGGCAAAGCGAGCAAAAAAAGAATAGTACCTGCTCGCATGAGCTGAGTAAGCAAATACATAACAGATGCATATGTTTTAGCCCAAGGACCAAAACGTTTATCAAGATAAGTATAAGCTGATGGGCTATTTACAGATCGGTACAACGGAACAAAAAATTTTACAGCAATAATAGAGGCTATCGGCAATGATAAACTGAAAACAAAAGCATTCCAGTTACTAAGATAAGCCTGACCCGGCAGAGCCAGATAACTAATACTACTTACAAAAGTGGCAAAAATAGACATGGTTATCACCCATGTCGGCAAAGCTTTGTTTCCTAACGTAAATTCTGAAGATGTTTTGTTTCTTTTATAAAAGGAACTACCAAACAAAACAATACCAATTAAGTACAAAACAAATATGGCAATATCAATTATACTCATCGAATTTTATTTTTTTACGTTTAATTTAAATTTCCATAGCATTAAGCGCTTCTTCAATTTTTTTTCGCTCTACTTTATTAAACCTGTAAAAAGGTTCGGCCATGAAATCGCCACAAATGCCCATGATAGATAAAGCACATTTTAATCCTTTCAAGTAACTTGAACCATATTGTCCAACATTATATATAGTAGTACTGATTTGCATAACTTTTTTTTGAAGAAAAACAATTTCATCAAAATCCCGGTTTACAGCTGCATCATATAGATTTACAAATAATTTCGGAAACATATTTGCTCCACCGCTTACACCTCCATGTCCGCCAGTCAAAACAAACTCTGCCATAAATTCTTCAGGACCAACCAAAAAAGTAAAATCTTTTTTATCTCTTAGTGCATATTGCACTTGTTTCAAATAAACAAGATCGGAAGAACTGTCTTTTATCCCGACAATAGTCGGTATTTCCGCTGCTAGTCTAACAGTTTCAGGTGCCAACATTATTTTCGTATAGGAAGGGATATTGTACAAAAACAGGGGCAAAGGAATTTGAATCATTATTCGTTTAAGGTATTCCAAAAACTCTGTCTGAGTTATTGTAAAATAATAAGGAGGTGCTAAAACAACGGCATCAGCCCCACACTCAGCAGCATAATTTGCAAGATTCACACTTTCAATACAAGATGAATCCGTTATACCTACCAAAACCGGCACGCGGCTATTAACCTGCCTGCAGGTATGTGTAATCAACTCTCGGCGAAGCCGATAACTTAAACCTGCAAATTCACCGGTAGTCCCTAAAATGAATATCCCGTGCACTCCACCTGAAAGAGTGTATTCGATCAATCGCTCGAGACCTTCTTTGTCGAGGGTATCATTATCAAGCAATGGTGTAACAAGTGGCGGGATAATACCTCGTAAAGGCAACTGAATATTTTTATTCATCAATACCAAATTAACAAATTATTTATTGAACATAAACCGTATAATCATTTTATTTTTAAATGAACATATTTTATCGTATTCCTATTATAAGTATAAGTAATATGAATCGTTCCATCTCCACTTTGAATAATGGCAGGATAACTGAATTCTCCCTCCGTTTGATTCTCCAAAATCATCAAATCTTCCCATATTTTTCCATCATACGATCCTGCAAGAGATAATTTGTTCCTTCCTTTTGTAATGGGATTATACACTAACAAATGCAAACCGTTTGAGCATGTTACTGCATCTATTCCCGAATTATTATTAGGAAGGGATGTCGCTGTAACGGATGTCCACGTTTCCCCCATATCTTTCGACCACGTTTCCAGAATCTTTTTCTCTTTACTTCGACACAGCATCTGTATTCGATTGTTTTTGTGTAATAGAATTGTGGGTTGGATGGCATTGAAATTGTTGTTATCGATCGCTATTTTTCTCCAGTTTTTTAAATCCTGATCAGAAGTTTCCACATAAATGTTCCACATTTCCATTGTTTCAATACTAGTAGGATACATAATTGTTCCATCCGATAATCGCACCGGCTTATTTTTTATCGGACCCAACATATTATCAGGTATCTTAATCGGTTCTGACCAGCTTTTCCCATCATCAATGGAAATTTTATACATACCCCACCATTCTCGTGGATTTGGACCAATTTTATAATACAAGATAATATCACCATTATCTCTTTTATAAAGAACCGGATTCCAGCAAGGATATTGTAGCGTATCGTTTACAATACCATCAGCAACCTTTACAGGAA
>JAAZMQ010000094.1 GCA_012798745.1 Bacteroidales bacterium | reverse complement strand
TTCCTTGGTCAACCCAATCCCAAATATATCCGCCTTGCAAATTCGGCCATTTATAAATAGCCTGCCATTGCAAATCGAGATTGCCGTTGGAGTTACCCATTGCATGCGAATATTCCGAAGGAACAACAGGGCGATCGCTTCCGTTTCTGCCGATTTCTTCCAACCAAGCCGCACTGGGATATTGAGGAACATACATATCGGTATTCCATTCCCACAATGCTCGTTCATAATTTACCGGCCGATTCATCATGTCTTTATCTTGCTCCTTAATCCACAGGTATGCTTTATAAAAATTATACCCGTTGCCGGCCTCATTTCCTAAAGACCAAAATGTTACCGACGGATGGTTTTTGTTCCTTTCGAACATGTTCTTGATTCTGTCCAAATGCGGTATTAACCATTCGGGATTATTACCCAATGACCCCCCTTTGCGAAGATCGTAATACATGCCGTGCGATTCGATATTTGCCTCATCATATACGTATAATCCGTATTCATCGCAAAGTTCGTAAAAACGCCTGCTCTGAGGATAATGACTCAACCTGACGGTATTAATGTTGTTTTGTTTCATCAGCGAAAAATCTTTTCGCATCAATTCTTCGGGCACATAATGACCGGTTGCAGGATTGGTTTCATGAATATTTACGCCCTTCAATTTGATGGGTTGTCCGTTGAACAACAATAAATAATCTGTCCTGTCGTTTATACTTTGTACAGGCACAATTTCGATGCGGCGAAATCCGACGGAGAAAGGAATCACTTCCAGCGTCTTCCCATTCTGTAGAGTCGTTATCAGTAATTTATAAAGATGGGGAGTTTCTGCTGACCATTTCAAAGGATTGTCAATTTGTTTTGAGAACGAGACGGCCGTTTCTTTCCCGCTGCTCAACGACACCGTTTGCATATCGGATGCAATGACCTGATTGTTTGCGTCTAACAATTCGTATCGGATTTCGATATCGGCCTTTCCTTCTGTATTATTTTTGATTTGGGTCTTCAACCCGAAAACACCGTTTTTGTAAGCATCATCCAAATTGGATGTCACGGCAAAATCGCGAACACGAATTTTTGGTTGTGCCCAAAGATACACATCCCGTTCTATGCCACTTATACGCCAAAAATCCTGACACTCGAGATAAGAACCTGTTGACCAGCGGAATATTTTTAGAACTAACGTGTTTTTCCCGGGTTTTACATAATCGTTGATAAGGAACTCCGCAGGATTTTTGGAATCTTCGCTATAACCCACTTCCTCTCCATTGATATATACATACATCCCCGACTTTGCACCACCAATATGCAAGAAAATATCCCGATTCATCCATTCGGACGGAATATCGATATCCCTACGGTAAACGCCTACCGGATTCATTTCCGGCAAAATGGGTGGTTGGGGATCGCGCGGCTTAAATTCATAGCCGTGATTGGTATATATCGGTATGCCGAAACCTTGCATTTCCCAGTTGCCGGGAACAATGATATCGTTCCAATTTGTTGTCGAAACAGCAGGATCGGTAATATTGGCAGGCAAATCGTTGTATCCGTCAACAAAATAAAACTTCCAAACGCCATTGAGTGATTGGTAAAATTGGCTCTCCTCAAATTTTCGGGAAAGAGCTTCATTGCGACTAGCAAATGTCATAAAAGAAGTACGAGGATATTCCTTATTTACAGCAACAGTCTGAACATCCTGCCAATAAAGCTTTGTGTTGTTCTGATTATATTGATTCCCGTTTGTCGGGTAAACAAAAAACGGCACTAATGCCAAAAAAGTAGTGAGAGATAAGTGTTTGAATTTCATTCCTAAATCGTAAATTGTTATTTTTGAGGATTAAACGTATGTACATGCAGTATTTTTCCTGCCGGGTCTTTTACCTTGACAGTTAACTTATCGGACGCCTCTGCATCCAGGTAGGTTTCGTCGTCGTTGATGAGGACGGGGAAGTCTATCCCGCTTTTCTCTCCTTTGCCGAAAAACCCGTATTCGTGCGTATGTCCGCAAATCATCAGATCGATGCCGGCATCGTTAAGCAACGGCACAAACTTCCGGGCAACTTCACGTGTTCCGTGCCAGCTTGAACCAACCGGCGGCATATGCATCAACACGATTCGGTATTTAGCCGAGCGAAATTCGGGCTTCTTTATCATCGTTTCCAGCCATTTGCTTTCTTTGCTTCGGTAGTCGTCAAAACAGGCCAGCTCCGAATATTCAATGTCGGAATCGGGCTTGTCTTCGCCGCTGTCGAGCACAAGAAAGAAAACGGGACCTTCCCTGAAAGCATAGTAAAATTCTCCGGTCGGGGTGGGAAAATAATCGTACACCGAAGAACTCGCTCTTCCCCGGGTTTCGTGATTCCCTCTCACGTAATACATCGGCACTTCGCTTGCAAAGAGGTCGACAGCCGTATCCATAAAACCGGTAAATATCACATCTTCTTCGTTTACCGTCGAAACCATGTCGCCATTGAAAATCACCAGATCGGCATTCTCCCTTTTTACATCCGAAAGCATCGCACGCAAACGGTCGTTGCTACCGTGAATATCGTTCACCACCCGAAACGAAACTTTATCTTTCCGCGAATCCGATGTCCGGAAGGTATAAGAACGCCGCGAGTAAACGTCGCTCGCAGCAATATTTCCGTACAGAATCCTGTGCCCTTGGTATCCCAACACTTCCTTCGAAAATATCCGGTAACGGTATTCCGTACCGGGTGTTAGGCCGGTAATCGTTACGCGATGAAGCTTGCCGACAGCTTTATTGCCATAGGCGGTATCGTAATAACGGGGCCTTTCTTCCGAATAAAAACTGTCGTTGCCTGCCGGTGCCAATTCTACCCACGATACAGCATCTTTGTCCGTTGTCCAAATCACCATGACTTCCTCTTCTCCTACTTTCTGGAGATAGGGGCCGTGCGTGATCGCGATGTTTTGGGAAAACAGCAACAACGGCAGACAAAAAGCAACAGCAACTGTTTTTAATCGTTTCATTTTCTCTAACGGTTTTTATTCGACGAATGCGTGACGATATCCCCGGACATCGTTCCAATGTCCCCGCGTGAAATCGGGTACCGCTACCGGTGCCGACCCGTTGTCCAACGAGATTTCGCTCAACGGTACCAAACAGCAC
>JAAZMQ010000093.1 GCA_012798745.1 Bacteroidales bacterium | reverse complement strand
GAAACAGGCGGTTTAGGAAATTCCAACGCTTTTATCCGCATAGCTTCATAAATAAATTCGGCTTCATATCCCCGAAATCCTTTCCGATAGGCATCTACCACAATAGGAACCAAATGGTCACCCACCATTCCCTCGCCAAACACATTCTGAAAATGTTGCCCGGGAAGCCAACCGTATTCTTTTGTTTTTGCTATGATGGATTTGATATAATCATTCACATGCTCAGGAGCGATAAGTGTAAGTAAGGGATGTTGGGTACGGTAGGTATCCCAACATGAAAAAGAACCATAGAAATTAAAATCCTCGGCTTGGTGGATTTTCCCATCGGCTCCGAAATATTTTCCATCCACATCCTGCGAAATATATTGAGCCATGAGCGAATGGTATAGAGCAGTATAAAAAATTTCTTTTTGATCCTTTGTTGCACCTTCAATTTTTATGCACGATAATTCTTTATTCCAAATGTTAAGAGCATCTTTTTTGACCCTCTCAAAATCCCAGTGGGACAGTTCGGCTTCCATATTTTTATGCGCCCCTTCAATTCCAGTATATGAAACAGCAACTTTAATCAAAACCTGTTCTTTTTCAGCTGTTTTAAAAGTAACAAAGGCACCAATATTTCTCCCTGCTTCCGCATTTTTATAAGCAAAAATACCTGTTCCTGATTCAGGTGTCGCATAATCTGCATCGAATGTGCCGTAATATAAAAAAGGTTTACTGAATTCGGCCACAAAATAAATTTTCCCGGGTCCTTTCTTTTTTTCACCTTCTATACGTCGATTATCAATAATTCGGATTTCGGCTTGAGCATTTTCATCTTTTTTTCCGATCTGATGACCCATATCTATTATTATTTTTGCATTATCAGCTTTTGGAAAAGTATAACGATGAAAAGCTACTCTCGAAGTTGTAGTTAATTCAACATTAATAGCATAATCTTCAAGAAATACAGAATAATAACCGGGATATGCTGTTTCGCTGGAATGATTGAACCGCGAACGATAACCTTCGTCTGGATTTTCGTCAGGGCCCGGCATAATTTGAAGCTTGTCCCCAACTGTCGGCATCAGTAAGATATCACCACCATCTGTCATTCCTACACCACTCCAGTGTGTATGACTGAATCCCATAATTGATTTCGCCGAGTAAATGTAGCCGGCACAGTGTGTCCATCCTTCCGTTCCTGTATCGGGACTTACGTGCACCATAGCATTCGGCAAAGAAGCTCCAGGGAATGTGTGCCCAAAAAAATCTGTACCTACAAATGGATTTACATAGTCGGTAAGATTTTGGGGTTGTCCGAACAAAATAGACAAATTACTATTCAATAAATAAATAGTGATGAAAAGAAAAATTGATCCCAATTTTTTCATTTTTATTTTTTTAAAATAAATGTATCGAAAAGTTGTCCATCTGTTGTGAACGATTCATAAACTAGTTCATTATTATCAATAGTAATCACCTGATACAATTGCTTGAATGAACCAAAGTGTTCCATCCAGTCTTTATTATCTGCTTTATACATTTTGGGACCACTGACAGAAACTACATACATCACTTTATGGTCGTTGCTCGGATTATCAGTAGCTCTGCCTCTAGCGTAAGCATGATCATGCCCCGAAAGCACCAAATCAACTTTATGTTTTTCAAGAATAGGTTGAAAATGTTTCCTGAGGAACTTATTATCTCTATTCTCTTTAGATGAATAAAAAGGGAGATGAGTGGTAATAATTACCCATTTCTTCGTGTTTGTTTGAAGCACCGAATCAAGCCAACTTTTTTGTGCAGTCATCATATAACCATTTTCGTTTTTTAATTCCGAATCTGCAGCTGAATCAATAGAAATAAGTCGAAGATTATTGTAATCAATAAAAAAACAAGTTCCTTCTAAACCTTTAGGTCCGTTAGTGGGAAGTGTAAACTGTGCATTCCAGTGTGGATCAAGAGTAAGCCCATTGTAGTCATGATTTCCTGGCGTCATTACCTGCGGAATCATCCCGTAAATGAACGAACCGGCCAAAAACCACTCCTGCCACTCTGAATCCCTTCCCGCACGATTAATTAAATCGCCTGCATATAACATAAACCCACAATTAGAATCATGTTGAAAAGCACCACGAATAACTCGAGACCATTGGGATTTTAAATTGCTCTGAGGGTCGCCAAAATAAATAAATGAAAAGCAGGAATTTTGATCAGAAGGGGTCTTAAATTGGAACCATTCACTCCAATTGCTTTGTGAACCGACTCGGTAAATATATTGTTTTCCCGATTCCAGTTCTGTTAACAAACATGAGTGATGATTGGATACGATTTTTGGTTCTTCATTATATTCATAACGAACTTTTGTTGTTTTAGCTTTAAAAATTTTTGATTTTTTTATATCAATTGGCCCTTCTGGCGCAAGCTGTACTTCACACAATCCTTTGGAAACCGTAGTATCAGTACGCCATGTCACAGCCATAGAAATAGAAGAATTTTCAGTAAGATTCAAAATAATCCTATCAGGAATAGAAGACGGCGCAATTTCTTGTGCATCTAATAATCTTCCCCAAAAAATCGAAAAAAATATTGTAAAAAATAATTCGATATTTCTCATTTTTATTTTTCCATTTGCTAAATAAACTACAAAATATTGTCAGTTAAATTAATATTGTTTTCAATGTTAATCCTATGTTATTGTACCAGTTTTTTAAACAAAAAATACATTTATAAGGCACAGCCATAACAAAATATAAAATTCATAGACTGATTCACATTACCATTTGATCTTTAAAGACCAAAGAAGCAGCACCTAAACAACATCCGTCTATTTCTTCTCCTTTTTTTCCTCATTTAAAAAACTCTTCTTAATATAATACAATCTGTTTTACATTCCATCCCTCTACTTTAAGTAAAGGTTTTCCCTCTTTGACATCTTCCATTTTGATAGTAGCTGAATACGTCCGATCGTCTCCCGGAAACAAAGTAACGTAATTATCGCTCCATAAAATTGGCAACACCGGTTTTCCAGTGACCGAGTTAACCAAATCAAAAAAGAGAAAAAACGCTATGGTACTCGTTCGATTTTTTACATTAAGCGTAACTATTCCTTTTTCATCCTGTACTTCGAAATTGTAATCGTACAGCAGATCCACTATTGGAAGTTGATCCAGAGCAGTGAAATCAGCGTATTCTTTAGTCGGAGTATAAAACGGCCATTCCAATTTTTTGGCGGCATCATAATCCAACACATCCGGCTTTAACGATAACCAGTAAATATTGTCGTCTATCTCATTGTTATATTTATTGAACACTTGTAGATTGAGAAACCAAACAGATGTTAAATTTTTGATCTCCGGCATTTTATAAATAAACTTTGATGTATTTGCAGCAACATCACCTGTCCATGAATCAGAAAAAATCTCTTTGGAATAAATATCGAAAACTTCGATTTTTACGATTAGATTTTCGGCATTCTGTAAACTTTCATTAGCAAGGTAAATATCTTCCAAACCATAACGATAAATCGCATGAATGGGACTACAGGCTTTTCGCACAGCATAAAACGAACCGTTAGGTTGAAGATAAGTGTCGTACAATTGCCAATACAATTCTGGCCATGCCGAATTAAGCTTCCATTGAATTAAACCGGTGCTTTTTGGTTTATGAGCTATAAATGCTTCGAACATAGGTCGCATCAGTTCATAATTACTCACCTGGCTTTTAAATGCAAATTCATGCACACTGTTCGATTTTCCGTATCGTTCATCTAATGCTTTTCTGAAACGACCGATGGTCTTAAAAACGTTCCTGCCTGTGTGGTATTCCCAATAAGTGGTATCAATAGGCCATAAACTTTCTTCAGGTAACATTTTTTTAAGCGAAGCTAAGGGCATAATATTCGGACCCGGACAACTTTCAGTATTAAAACCATATGCACCCCCCAACAATGTGTCAGTAAACCAGTAAACCGGCGGTGTAAAAGCATAAGGTCCGAGCATTTTCATTCCTGTAGGTCCACTAATGTCACTTATCAACGGCACTTCAGTTACAATTTGATTGTTTTCAGTGCCTGCACCCCCAGCCGAAGTAACGTATGGCCGCGATGAATCATATTTGTAAAACAGTTCGATGTATTTTCTTTCAAGCTCAGGTGCAGGCAGTTTATCGCTACCCAACATCCATACAAAAATTCCAGGATGATGGCGCAACCACAGCATCTGATCTTCCCAGTAGTCAGCCAACAAATTGATATCTTCTTCAAAAACTGCACCGCCGTATTTTTCATGAGTTGGTTTCAGCAAATATTCTTCCCATTCCCAGTGACAACTCCAACCAATCATAACTAAAATACCATATTCATCACAAAGATCATAAAGCGTTTGATCTTTTCCCCAAAAACCTTCGCAACGAATAGCGTTAAGATTCATATGACAGATGTATTCTATCTGGGCTTCTATGCTTTCACGGGTATCCTGCAGAAGTAAATCGTCTACCCAACCACCACCTTTTATCAATACGAACTTACCATTTATCGTAAACACACGATTTTCATTTTCATCAAGATAGCTATCGATTTCGCGGATTCCATACTGGCTTTCAACTCTGTCCAAGATTTTTCTATCTGCTATAAATTCCATTTTCAATGGATACAATTTGTGTTCTCCCATTCCATTAGGCCACCATAATTTTACGTTTGTTACCGAAAGTTGGGCAAATTCATCCGGTGTAAATCGGCATGATAACGTTTCTCCTTTTTCAATTTTTACTTTCTTCTCAATTTTACCTAATCCAAAATCAGCACGTAAAATTCCCTCAACCATCTTGTCGGTATTGTTTTCCACCTCAGCTTGGATAAAAAGCTCGGCATCCTTCAGTGTTTCTGTATTCACTTTCGACCACACAAACGGACTGCGGATTTTTATACCCTCATTAATTTCCAAGAAAACCTCTCTAAAAATACCCATATTACGGTCAGGAGGCGCTGGATTCCAATCCACAAACCCAATGGAATACTCTCCGTTTGCTGGTTGCCACACTTTCAACGCTAAAGTATTTTCACCCTCTTTTACAAAATTGTTAATATTGAATGTAAACATCCGGTAAGCCCCGGCAAATTCATCTTTTCCCGCCACTTTTTGACCATTTACCCATAAATCAGCACGGTAATTAATCCCATTGAACCGCAAAGAAATATTTTTTTCTAAATCGCTTTCATTTAGACGAAAAATAGTACGATACCACCAGGGCTGTTTAAACTGCTCCTCACTCACACTTTGCATATTAATCCCAAAATACGGATCTTCAATAATTCTGAAAGTAACCATACTCCCAAGTATAGTACCCGGTACAACTGCATTAAACCATCCATCATCGATAAAATCGTTTTGGGAAATCAACGACTCATCTTCTATAAATATTTTTTCAGACGACTGCATTTTCCAATTTTCAGAAATTGGTCTAACATCCGACGAAACAGATTCTTTTATCGGATGGCAGCCAGATATGACAAGTATTACAAACAGTAAAGTATGAAGAGTATTTTTTAATATAAAATCAACTCTCATGTATTTTATTTTTAATCGAACTAAATATATTATAGATTCAAAAATTTTAATAATTGATTCAAATAAATTACTTAGATAATGTACTAGATACGCAAAAATGAAGTAAAAAAATAATTATTTAATAAGGTTTTCCCGTTCCTTGCAAAACCCACATTTTCGACCATGCACTGTTATTGCTCACATCACTACCTTTGTATTGCGTTGGTTCCAACCTTTCAATTGCAGCATTTGCATTAGTTGTATTTTTAGCAATTTCGTTATCGTAATGATAATAAAATCGCAGAGGCAACGCTTCTCTTACTGCAGCTTCTCCAGTTTTTAACTTAGGAAACCCCGTTCTACGCCAGTCGAACCACGATTCTGCTGCCGCAGTCCAGCTGGCAATCCATTTTTGTTGGATAATGCTCTCGAGACCAAAATAAGGTACGCCATTAATATAATTTTCAAATTCACTGGTAACGCCCCAAGCATTAAACGATTGACAAATTCCCTCTGCATAATGTTCTTCGGGATTACCGGGTATCCATTCATATAAAGCAGCTTCGGCTAAAATAAAGTGTACTTCGGCAGCAGACATCAACCGCATTTGTAGCAATGGACCGCTACTTTTTTTATACATCTCATTTAAGTGAGAACAATGCGGATTATATCCTCCTTGTTCCTTAGTTGGATTCAAATTATAAGCTTGAGGAGCAAATAGTGATGGGGGAAGACCCACATATTGAGGATCGAAATCAATTTTAACATTAAAAGCCTTTTCAAATTCATCTACTACATCTTGTGAAATTTCTCTGCATCCATTCACAATTCTGTCGATTTTCTCTCCGCTAACCAAAACCAGTGGAATCTCAATCTTATTGGCCCAAACACCTAATCGTGGATCATTTAACTCTTGAAGAATTTTCACTAAGGTAGCGCACATTTTTACCCGCATATAGGCACCACGCGGATCCGGATTGAATTCCATAGTACTTGGCCATGAATCGGAAGGAGAAGAACCAATATAACCTACTTTAGCATCATCTGAAGCTTGTGTTATTAATGGATACTTGTCCACATCAGATGCGATTTTGGCAATTCCTTGCTTGGCTATTTCTCTCTCTTTTTCAGATAACCTCATGTAATACCGAAGGGCAAGTGAATTAGCAAGCTTCCTCCATTTTGCCACATTACCCTGATACAAGATATCCTGAGTTGAAGAAATATTTGTATAAGCACTACTTGGTTTCGACAAAAAAGTATTTGCATTTTCCAAATCATTCAAGATAGACAGATAAATATCTCTTTGATAATCATAAGCAGGTTTAAAGAATTCAGACCCTTTCTCAGCTTTCAAAGCATCGTTGTGTGGAGCATCTCCCCACAAGTCTGTTATAAGTCCAAAGGTATAAGCCTTCATTACCAACCCTACCCCTTTATGAAACTCGTATTCACCTTCAATGGCTTTGTTGTAAAATTCATCAATATTTCTTAAAATACCATAGTAATTTGACCAATCGTGACTCTGATTATCCCAGTCATAATTGTTGTGGCTACTAGACCAACCGTCTTTTTGGGTATGCTGCATGACCCCCGCAATATCGCCAAAACCCAGCCCCACAACAGTTTGACCGATACCAGTAATGATGGTTGGCATCAACAGATTAAGATCCGCAACCTGAGGATCAGGAGCATTTGGATTGATATTTAATTCATCTAGGTCTTTACATGAATTAAACAGTATAAATAAAATGGTCAAAATTAACAAATGAAAATTATTGATTTTTATCATGATTTTTAATTTTATTGTTAAAAAATAAGGTCTAATTTAAAACCAATCGGAACAACCCAAGGTTCTACATTATATCGTTCAACACCTTGCAAAAAACCACCACTACCTGCTTGGTAAGCTCTTTCAGGGTCTACTCTCAAACTAGAATCTTTTGTCCAGAGCATAATGTTTCGACTATAAATAGAAAGATTTACATCTCTCATTCTCATTTTCTGGGCAATTTTATTGGGCAACTTATAACTTAATGATATTTCCCTTAATTTAATATAATCGGCATCAAACATATTGGTTTCCCCAATATCCCAAGGATAACTCAATGCATAAGGAATGATCACTGTTCCTTCGTCACCAAGATTTTCATTTTCCAATATAAATTTTCCATTTTCATCATAATGTCCTTGCACACCCGGAGCAAATACTCCATCGTAAACAGTATAACCACTGTAACTTTCAGGGAATCCGCCATATTCAGGAGTTGGACCACCTACAGGTCTTAAGCGATTGCTCAGCAATAGTTTGTCTTTATTTTCCACCACCCATTGACGAAGTTCGGGACTTAGAGTGCCACCCAATTCACCGGGATTTACCAGTTCATCGAGCCACGATTGAGTCTGCAACGATTCGGATAAATATCGGTAAGTTTGAGAAACATATTGACCACCATGACGCCAGTCAAATGTCATATTTAACGTAAAATTCTTAAACGAAACTGAGGTTTGCAATCCTAAAATAAAATCAGGATTATAGTTCCCAACAAGCGAGTATTCTTCTTCTCCCTCCCACTCTACCTCCATACCTGTGCTCAATAACGGATACCCATAATATGGTGAAGTTTCGTCAGTAACTCTTTTCACCCTCCGTGAATACAAATTTCCTATTCGACCATTACGTCCCAACTTTTTATCTTTTGCATATCCAATATTTTTCACACGACCTTGATCCCAAAATTCTATAAAATCGACGTCTTCAGTAAGTTCACGTATCCATGTATCATTTTTCGTAAAATTCAAATTCAAATCCCAATTCCAGTTTTGGGTTTTAACCGGCGTGACACCCAATAGAAATTCAACACCTTTACTTTGAAGAAGACCTGCATTAATTTGAACATTATTGAAACCTGTTGAAGCGGCCAATGGAACATTTAAAATTTGATTTCTGTTTTCAACAACATAGTAAGTTCCCTCGAAACGCAAACGATTAGAAAACATTCGAATATCTGTACCCGCTTCAAAAGAAGTTGCTTTTTCCGGCAATAAGTTTGGATTAAGCAAGTTGCCTGGTTTTGACAAACGAATGGCTTCTCCCCATTGTCCTACATCTGCGTAAGTAGCATATATTCTGTAAGGTTCAGTATCGTTTCCAACCTGAGCCCATCCCCCCCTGATTTTAAACAAATTTACTTTATCACCCATGTCAAATATTTGATTCGCTATAATACTTAGAGAAACCGAAGGATAAAAATAAGATCGGTTTTGGCGAGGTAGTGTGCTAGACCAATCATTCCGGCCTGTTAAATCAAGGTATAAAACATCTCTCCAATCGAAATTAGCTATTGCATAAATGCTGTTGATGCTTTTTTCACTTCGATAATTACTATAAATCAAGGCGCCTGACCTAATATTTTGAACAGTAAATACGTTTGGAACGATCAATCCAGAACCGGTTTTTGCAGAATTACTTATCGTTGTACCTTTCGAATAAAGAGTATTTCCGCCACCGGAAATAGAAAAAGTAAAGTCTTTCCAATCATTCGAATAAGTGGCCAAAAAATCCATATTTTGTTCCAAGCCTGTACTATTCACAATTCCATATGTTCCGTTATTAGGTTCTTTGGTATAGCCTGGCGCCATTTTTGTTTCCCGAACTTCATCAGATTTGTTGAGTGTTACACGTCCCATCAACTCAAAATTAGAGGTAACTTTCCAATTGGCAACAATATTGCCAAAAATACGATACCTATTAAAACTATTATTTATTTCATAAGCTAAAAAATACGGATTTTCGTGTTTCCCCGATACTCTTTTAATATCATTTCCCGAACCATAATCTTTTAACAAGCGAATATCGATCTCGCAAGGATGATTGTAAGCCCACTGTAGAGGATTGGCTCCTCTTTCACCTGTGGCTGGTCTGTTATCCGCCCATGTGTTGGAAAAATTAATATCTGTACTTACTGAAAGGTTCTCACGTAGTTTTGAATTGGCTGCAAGGGTGAGACTATTTCTATGCAAATCAGAATTTGGTATTAAACCATTATGAGTCATATTTGTTATTCCAAGTCTGTAATTCAACGTTTTAGTACTATTTGCGATAGACACCCCATTATTTGTCGTAAATCCATAATTATTTATGAAATTTTTTATATTGTTGGGATAAGAAATCAGTTCAATGGGCACTTTCACCCCATTCGCATCAGTAGGCGAATGCCATTGCACTGCCCAATATCCTTTGTTAAGTTCTGGTCCGGCTCCCATTGCATCTGCAGGATTTATAGGAGGTAATATGCCTCCCCCCACATCTTCAGGTCTGTAACAAAAGAGACCTGTACCAAATTGATGTTGAACATTCAAGTAACGGTCAGGAATATCAAAAACAGTATTCGAGGTAATAGTAATTTCCATTTTTTCAAGTGTCGGCGCTTTTTTCGTAGTAATCAAAACAACGCCATTACCTGCACGTGTTCCGTAAAGAGCAGCCGCACTCGGGCCCCTTCAAAATTGAGATACTTTCAATACTTTCAGGGTCCAAATCGGCTATAGGATTTCCATAATCCACACGATTGTCAGAACCAAAACCACCAACATTGTTAATTGTATTTACAATTGGTACTCCATCTATAACAAAAAGGGGCTGATTATCGGTACTTAAAGAAGTAGCTCCTCTAATAACCATATTCACAGTAGAACCTACCCCCCCGGTAGAACTGATATTAACACCGGGAACCTTACCTGCTAATGAATTTAAGATGTTTTCTTGAGCAACTCTTGTGATTTCTTCACCACTAAGTTCTGCAACCGAATATCCCAACGATTTCTTTTCACGTGAAATTCCCAAAGCAGTAACAACCACTTCCTCCAACACTTCAACGCTTTCCGCTAATACAACATTAATAACATTCCTCCCACGAACTTCAATTTCGTGGGTTTCGAAACCTACGAATGAAAAAACTAAAACGGCATTGTCGGGTACCTCAATGGAATAATTACCATCAACATCCGTAACCGTACCTCTTGATGTTCCTTTTACAATAATACTAACTCCGGGAAGTGGAACACCGTCAGTGGCTGATGTTACAGTGCCTGTTACCTTGATCATTCTCTGTTCGACTTTACTCGATCGATCTGAAGCAGAAGCAGATAAAGTCAAAGCTGAAAATATGAAAACAATAAAGAAAAGGATAACAGGATACTTTCTTTTGTTTTTTAATAAACAAACTAATTTCATCATTTTGATTAATTTGAATTGGTTTAATTGACAATTTCGAAACTTAAGATAAGGGCATGTGTATTCATCGGAAGATGTTTCGGTGAAGCAGCCATAAATAATACAAGTTGCATTTTTGTATCTGTTATACTCTTAACAATCACCTTCTTTTGAAAATCTTTAAAACCAATAAATTCGGATCCTGAGAAATCGAGCGTGCTTACATTTTTGTATGTAACAACACCCTGAGCCCCATATACTGAAGGCACAGAAAAATCCTCCTTTTCAATAAAGGTAAAAGTTGCATCTAATCCTGGATTATGCCTCGCAATACATAAACCGAACTCTTCTCCCATTTTACTCTTTTTAACAATATCGGAACCCCCTGATGTAACCATTTGATATACTAGTCCACTAAGGGCAGCTCCATCTTCCTTTAAATCCATTCGATACCTACCATCATGATAAAAAATATACTCATCTTTATAAACTTCTCCATAACCCAGATACAAATCCAATGCTCCTGTTGGAAGAGGAGTAATACTGGGATCTATTGTTGTAAGATCGGCATCTGCATTTGCAAAATAATCCCCTCCAGCAGGATGGGCAGCGGATATTTTCCATTTTTTCCCATCATAATCGTCAGCTGTGTGATCACCAGTTAACATAGCATAAGGGGTAAGTTCAACAGCTAACCTAACTTCTTTTATTACCGAATTACCCTTTGCATCAGTGGCTGTTAAAATAACAAGGTAGTATCCCCCTTCTTCATAAACATGAACCGGATTTTTTTCATTACTAGTGTTCCCATCGCCAAAATCCCAAGACCAGTTTACTGCACTATGAGTCAACGCAGTAAAAGCTACTTGTTTTCCCACTATACTGTAAAATATTTCTGCAGAAAGTGGAAATGTAGGACGGGATTCTTCATCGCATGATGGCAAGAAAACAACCATTATGCTTAAAAAAATTAAAATCAGTAAATATTGTTTTCGTTTCATAGTAAAAAAATAAATTGATTTTTTAATAGCAATTTCTATAAGATCTGATTTTTATTTACAACAAATACTCTTGTGCTTTTGGAATAGATATCGCCATCAGGGGCGTAATAGAGAAGGTCAACGTAAAAGGCACGAAATCCGGATTCAGGATAAGGAATGGTTATTTCGACAATTTCTTTATTCGTCATTTCGATTGGTTCGCTTACGAAATGGTTATCCCTGAAATCGCGATCATCCGAATCGGCTTTCCAAAGCAAGATCCCGACTAATCTGTCGGGCGATGTCTTTACTTTTAGTTGTATTCCCCGCTCGTTTTCTTCCGTTGCCCACGAACAAGCCGGATATTTTTTTCCTTGCAGGGTCTCTCCAAAAAAAGCACTCAATGCCTTCATGACCTGCATTTTGTCGCCTAACCCATGACCTGCATTGGCAACATAGTGCAAATAATTCTCTCCCGGCAACTGGTCAAAATAATGCTTAACGGCATCCACCGGCCAATAGGGATCGTTTGTGCCATTGAAAATGAGTTTTGGCATGGTCAACTTTTCTTTGTAAGAAAAAGGGTCTATCATTTCCACAATTTCCATCCCTTCGGGCGTATTCGTTTTTTGGGCAATTCCTAAATCCACGTAGTCTTTAATCTGAACGCTATAATCTCCCCATGCCTCTACATGATAAGGAATGCTTTTCGGCATATTCAACATGTCGATCACCATCGGAGCAATAGCCATAACGCGCAAATCGGAAGCACCTGCCAGCCATGTGGTCCAACCCCGCTTGGAAGCCCCGGAAACCAAAAATCCGGAAATGGCATGATTCAAAATTTGTGATGAGAACTGCTGAATGGCATCCATCGCCCGTACAGCACTCTTCGTCATAGGAAAAAGTAATGGCCATGTATAGTCATTATCTTTCAGGTAATTGTGCAAGGTAAAAGAGATCAATGCATCTTCTTTAAGCCCATCATAAAGTGGTTGGTTGGGAACTTGACAAAGAACAGCCGTTATCGCCTTGTTTTTTTCAGCGATTGCTCCGATCATTTTAATTTCATCATTGTCTCTCTTCTTCCAATTGGGCATCCCCTCGGTATTGCTGCCGCCGGTTATGTAAAGTAATGCTCCGTTATATTTTATTTCTACCGGTACAACTACCGTAAGCTGATGCCGCCAAGTGTATTCCCTCCATTTTTGGGAAGTGAGAAGAAGATTATACACCTTTAAACCGTTTAATTCATAAGATTCTTTTTGTTCCCACGAAAAGGATTGATCGCCATTATCAATGTAGGATTGCAATGCTGTTTTGGAAGTTACCTGTTGACTGACAGCCGTAGTGCAAAACAGAATAAGAAACAGCCACAAAATTTTTAAATACTTAATCGTTCTATTCATCATCATTAGATTTTATAATTTTATTTATTAAGCAGTTAACTAGTATGATATTTTTATACTTTTATAATAAGTAATCATCATTTATCTATATGAAACTATAAGTTATGTAAGCTCACTATCTTCCCAATGGTTATTCGAATCGAAAGCAGGCCATGCAGCCGTTAGAAAGATATGTGAAACTTTTCTTTCAATGATTCTCTAATCCCAATTCCATGTTCGTCAATGATGGGACGGATACCGGTTTTTTGGTGATTCATTTGCACAATTATATTAAACGTTTAACCCATAACAAAAATTTTCTATTTTAATATAAGTTCCGCATCTAGAAAACATTTTTCTATCTCTATATTTTTCCCTTCTATATTGTCAATTAATATTTTTATAGCATGTTTGGCCATTTCTTCGATAGGTTGTCTAACAAAAGGAATTGAGAATGGGAGTAAATAAAAAGCATCACATTCATCAAAACACATAATTTGAATATCTTTCTGTAAACCCATATTATATTTGCATAAAGATTTTATACCGGCAATAGAAATCGAATTGGTGGCAAAAAAAATCCCGTCTATCTTTTCTTCTTTTTTTACCAGGTAAGAAATAGCTCTATCAATATCGCTTCTCAAAAAATCATACCGTACTTCTTGAATATTGTGAGCTTTATATAATCCGGCTTCTTTCACAGCCTCGTAATATCCTCTCTTTCGTTCATTTATATGAAAATGATCTTGCTTATAAGTTATAAAAGCAATGTTTTTACACCCTTGTTGAATCAATTGCTTTGTAGATTTATACGAAATTTCATAATTATTTATCAACACCGAATTTACAGGTAAATTGGGATAACTCCTATCCACCAAAACCAATGGCATTTGATATTTTATTAAATCTTTTATAAGATATTCACTTCCCTCAGTAGGAGTTATAATTAGACCATCTATTTGTCTGGATTTTAATAATCCAATCATTTTCTCCATTCTTTTTACTTGCTCATTCGTATTTGCAATAATTATTGCATACCCTTCCTTTTCAGCATATTCCTGAATATATAATGCCAATGTCCCAAAAAAAACGTTGGATATGTCTGCAACAATTAAACCAATTGTTTTGGAGCGCCCCAATTTTAATCCTTTTGCCAACGTATTCGGCATATAATTTAATTCTGCCGCTTTATCCAATATTTTCGCCGCCGTTTCTTTACTGACGCGTCCTCCCTTATCTTTGCCGTTTAAAACAAGAGAAACGGTGGCAATAGAAACACCCACTTCTTCGGCAATTCTTTTCAAAGAAACTCTTTTCACACTTTTTAATAATAATTTTAACACTGAAATAATTAAACTTTTAATAAAAGTAATAAGTTAAACGATTAATCATGCTGAAATTTTATATGTTTTATAACATATTTCTCTAAAATAGAAACATTATAAATAATTATTTTGTTTCTTTTCAATTAAAAACCGAAAAAACAAAAAATATTTTTGTGAAGACAGAGAATATAGCCTATTTCAATTTTAAATCTTAAATTTGCTCTTCGAAAGAACATTTACATTAAAAAATAGTTTGAATCATGAAAAAAAAGTCGATTTTAATTGTTCCTTTTTTGCTGCTGATTTTCTGTTTGGGAGAAATCAATGCTCAACCTGAAATTATTGCGCATCGCGGTTACTGGAAAACCGAAGGTTCTGCGCAAAATTCAATTGCTGCTCTGCTGAAAGCCGATTCCATTGAAGTTTATGGTTCGGAATGCGATCTGTGGTTATCTTCCGATGGAGTTCCGGTTGTCAATCACGACGCTACCGCAATAGCAAACGGTAAAAAAATAACTGTCGAAGAAAGCCCTCTTGCAATATTGAAAAAAGTAACCCTCGCCAATGGCGAATCGTTGCCCACCTTTGAAGAATATCTCGATGCATTCGAAAAGTGCAAAAACATAAAACTGATTATCGAATTTAAAACGCACAAAACAAAAGAACGGGAAAATGAACTGGCTGAAAAAGTAATCAATTCCGTTCACAAAAGGAATCTTGCGGATCGGGTAGAATACATTTCTTTCGGGATGAATTTTGTAAATCAGGTTATCCGGCTGGATCCATCCGCAAAAGTATATTATTTAAACGGTGATCTTACTCCTGAAGAACTTCATGCAATAGGTGCTGCGGGCATCGATTACCATTACAATGTGATATACAAACACCCGGAATGGGTGAAATCGGCTCACGATTTGGGAATGAAGGTCAACGTATGGACAGTGAACAAACGCGAGGATATTGAAAAAATGATCGATTTGAAAGTCGATTACATCACTACCGACGAACCGCTTTTGGTGCGCGAAATCATCAGTGAAAAAAAATAATATTGGCAGGGATTTATCTTCATATTCCGTTCTGCAAATCGCGGTGCATCTATTGCGATTTTTATTCGCAAACGGATGAAACTTTTATCGACAAATTTACCGAAGCGGTATGCAGAGAAGTACGCTTGAGAAAACAGATGCTTGCAAACGAAACCGTTCGGACGGTTTATTTCGGGGGAGGAACGCCGTCGCGCTTGCAACAGAAACATCTTGAAAAGATTTTCGACACCCTGTATGCCGAATTTTCGATGGACAACCTCGTTGAGGTTACGCTGGAAGCCAACCCCGACGATCTTTCCCCCGAATATATCGGCATGCTTCGCCGGCTGCCCTTCAACCGTATCAGCATCGGCATTCAAAGTTTCAACGATGACGAACTGAAATTTCTCGG
>JAAZMQ010000092.1 GCA_012798745.1 Bacteroidales bacterium | reverse complement strand
TTTTAATATTAGCGGATTGTATAATAGATTTTTGATTAAAAAATTATTACTATATGGAAACAATCGGATTAAAGCTGGTTTGTCCTTTTTTAGGCATAGCGGCGTTATCTTCATGCGGGAGCAGCAAAAAGGTGGAGCATTCCCACCCTTATAACATTGTGTTTATCATGAGCGACGATCATACGCGTCAAATGATGAGTTGTTACGATAAGCGTCATATCGAGACGCCCAATTTGGATCGGATAGCCGAAGGCGGGGCAATTTTCACGAATGCATTTGTTGCAAATTCAATTTCGGGCCCGAGCCGAGCGTGTCTTTTGACGGGTAAGCACAGTCATAAGAACGGCAAATTGGATAATCGTACGTCCTTTGACGGGAGTCAGCAAACCGTTCAGGAGTTGTTGCAGCAAGCAGGATATCAAACGGCGATGATCGGGAAATGGCATCTGGATGGCGAGCCGAAATATTTCGATCATTGGGAGATTTTGCCCGGGCAGGGAGATTATTACAATCCGGATTTTCTCACAGAAGGGGGAAGGAAACGGTACGAAGGGTATGTAACCGATATTATTACCGATCTGAGTTTGGATTGGCTCGAGAAGGAGCGCAACAAGGACAAGCCTTTTTGTTTGTTTATTCACCATAAAGCCATCCACCGCAACTGGATGTCCGATACCACACACCTGGATGCATACGAAGACAAGACGTTTGAACTTCCTTCCAATTTTTTTGACGACTATGAGGGTCGTATAGCTGCATCCCAACAGGAAATGAGCATTGCAAAAGATATGGATATCGTTTACGATCTTAAAATGATGCGCGACGATGTAGAAACGCGGTTGTCGAAAACCTATCGCGATAACATTTACGGTCGGATGAACGAAGCCCAGCGTGCAGCTTGGGACCGGCATTATCAGCCCATCATCGATTCTTTTTATGCATCGCATTTGGAAGGAAAAGAGTTGGCGGAATGGAAATACCAACGTTACATGTGTGATTATGCCAAAGTGGTCAAGTCGCTGGATGAAAATGTGGGTCGTGTACTGGATTATTTGGAAAAGAACGGAATGATGGAAAATACGATTGTTTTTTACACATCGGACCAGGGATTCTACATGGGCGAGCACGGATGGTTCGACAAGCGTTTCATGTATGAAGAATCCTTCAGCACACCGTTGGTTGTACATCTTCCGGCTTCCTTAAAAAAACGAGGGGATATCGATGTGCTGGTGCAAAACATCGATTTTGCACCCACCATGCTCGACTTGGCCGGCTGCGAAATACCCCGAGATATTCAGGGGGTGTCGCTGTTGCCTTTGCTCGAAAAGAAAGGGACGCCTCGCGATTGGCGCAAGTCGCTTTATTATCATTATTACGAATATCCCGGCGAACATGCGGTGAAACGTCATTACGGTGTCAGGACGACACGGTATAAACTGATCCATTTCTATAACGATATCGATTCCTGGGAATTGTATGATTTGCAGAACGATCCGAATGAGATGCACAATCTTTATGGCAAGGAAGGTTACGAGGAAATCACGAAAGAATTGAAATCCGAATTGAAGCGTTTACAGCAGAAATACGAAGATCCTATTTTGGAACAGTACCACTTATGAAAAGTTATTCCTTTAAAACAGAGGAAGATGATCGGTGTTTTTTGTTTCTAGCTTAGTTCCAGACCAAATTCATCAGAAAGTTTTTGAAGTGAGGGATTCTGTTTTGCCATTTCGTCGAAAATTTCGCGGGAGGTCAACGGCTTTTTAATTGCGTTACCTTCTGCGATTTTGATGGTCATGGTAACGTCATCATTCTGAAGTTTTTCTCTTAAATAGGCAAGAATAGAAGCGCTGTTGTCTTCCAAATATTGCTTGTTGATGTCGGTGTTCACTTCAACTTCGAAAAGCGTTTCCGCAAGCAGTTTCGGCAAATAAAGCGACATGGTATTTTTCAATAATTTTTCTTCTGTAAGCGTATCTGCATACGCTTTCCATGCATTTATCAAATTTTCTTCGGTGAAAGGTTTGAAACCGTTTTTTTTGTTATTTGACCGGGATGTATTTTCCTTCTTATTTTCATTTTTCAGTTCGGAAATAGAAATGCCCATTTCATTAATCGATAAGGTTCTTTTCTTTAGCGGCGTATCTGTTTCCTGCGGGATGTTTTTTGATGCAGCTTTTGATTTTTTTTCTTTCGATGCGGGTTCGTGTACTTCGTTTTCAATGTCAAGACTCGACGCGTAAGGTGTCGCTTTTTCTTTAGTTTGAGGAATCGTAGTCGTTGTAGTTGGTTGTTTCGGTTTCTTTATAGGCTTTAACGTTGGCTCATCATTAGCATCTGTAACTGTTTCCATAGGATGTTCGCTCAATTGACAAAGACGGATCATTGTTAGTTCCACCATCAATCGTTTATTTTTGCTTGCTCGGTAGTTGAGATCGCAGGTGTTTGCCATGTCGATTGCCTGATAGAGAAATTCGTTGCTGCACCGTTTTGCGGTTTCAATGTAGCGATTTCTGATTGATGAGCCTACTTGAAACAATTGAGCCGAACGAGGATCTTTACAAACCAACAGATCTCGGAAATGAGAGGCTAAACCGCCGATAATGTATTGTCCTTCAAACCCGCGATTATAAATATCGTTGAGTATCAGTAGGCAATCCACTACATTACCCGCAAGAATAGTATCGGTCAGTTTAAAATAATATTCATAATCCAGTACATTAAGTGAGTCGATAACGGCATTATAAGTAATGTTTCCACCCGTATAGCTTACCATTTGGTCAAAAATGGAAAGCGCATCACGCATGCTGCCATCTGCTTTTTGTGCAATAATGTTCAGGGCTTCGGCTTCGGATTTTACGTTTTCCTGTTTAGCCACATATTCCAGGTGATGAACAATATCGGAATTGTTGATTCGGTTGAAATCATATACCTGGCAGCGCGATAAAATAGTGGGAATAATTTTATGTTTTTCGGTTGTTGCCAGAATAAAAATGGCATGTGCCGGTGGTTCTTCTAACGTTTTCAGGAAAGAATTGAATGCGGCAGTAGAAAGCATGTGTACCTCATCGATAATGTACACTTTATATTTTCCGATTTGAGGTGGAATGCGTACCTGTTCGATTAATGCGCGAATATCGTCCACGCCGTTGTTTGAAGCTGCATCGAGTTCATGAATGTTATAAGAGCGTTGTTCGTTAAATGCTACGCACGATTCACATTCGTTGCATGCTTCGTGATCGGAAGTAGGGTGAAAACAATTGATCGTTTTTGCGAAAATACGTGCACACGTGGTTTTTCCGACTCCACGTGGTCCGCTGAACAAGTAGGCATGGGCTAATTTGTTGTTGATAATGGCATTTTTCAGGGTGGTAGTCAATGCTTCCTGTCCGACAACGGAGCGAAATGTAGTGGGGCGATATTTTCGTGCTGATACAATGTAATTATCCATTCTTTTCCCTCATTTTGTAAAACACAAATATACAAAATTATTCGTTTTCTATTGTCTCGATATGAAGGAGGTGTATCTTGTTTTTGGAATATTTTTGTATCTTTACTTTTTGAAATCGAATAAAATAAGCAGATCAGAGCATGAAGTCGCCGTATACATATTGTTTCTTGTTTTTTGTCTTGGCAGCTACAGCTTGTTCGTCGAGCAGGAAAGCTTTATCTGATGTCGAGCGCGAACGAGCCGGCTTGAGCACGCAAATCGTTTCGGAAAATATTTTTCATTTGCCTAAAATTCCCGATGACATTACTTCTGCTGAAGAACGAGGGAAGTTTTTGGTGATGCATTATTGGGATAGATTCGATTTCAGTAACGAAAGATTCATTTCACGTCCTGAGATTACAGAGCAGGCTTTTGTGGATTACATTCACATTCTACAAAATTACGTTTCATTTGAAGATGCAAAGAAATCGTTGCAATATACATTAACCAAGATGGAAGAAAATAAAGCGATGTATGCTTATTTTACTTCGCTTTTCGAAAAATATCTTTATGAGCCAAATTCTCCTTTTCGCGATGAAGAGTTTTATCTTGTGGTATTGAAACAATTGATCAAATCACCATTGCTTTCTGATGCTGAACGATCGAAATACAAATTTCAATTCCGCATGGCAAAGAAGAATCGGGTGGGGAAAAAGGCTACCAATTTCGATTGTGCATTAGCAACAGGGGAAACTTTTAGTTTGCATTCTCTCAAGAGTAATTATCTTCTTATGATTTTTTTCGATCCCGAATGTTCCACTTGCGATGCCGTTATTCAACAAATTGTAAATTCCGAGCCTATCAATCGTGCTATGAAAATGAATTCGCCAACCCGAACCATGTTGACGGTTTTAACTGTGTATCCCGGTGAAAATATTGGTGAATGGCTCGATTATCTGCCACAATTACCTGCCGAATGGATTAATGCTTATGATCAAGGAAGGGTTATTGCCAAAAAGAATCTGTACGATATCAAAGCTTATCCCGCCTTGTATCTGCTTGATAAGAGAAAAAAGGTAATATTGAAAGATTCGCCGCCCGAAGTTGTTGAAGGATTTTTTTCTGTTTCCCCATAAATGATTGGATAGTATTTATTTACCAATTTCAAAAAAACACATACTAACATATAGTAACAATTATTTTATCCGGATTTTTTTTTCTTAGTAAAAAGTACCCTACTTTTGCGCTTCGAAATTTAACAAATGATCTTTGGCGAAAGATCGTTTAAAAATTGAATTTTATCAATTGCATAGTGCATATGATAAGATTTCAGTATGTATTAAAACAAAAATTTATGAAGTATGTGAAGTTTTGCCTTCTTGCATTAGCTTCGCTTATGATGTCCTCAGGATCAATTAAAACCGGTGAACCTTGTATAGGTTATTATCCCGGCGAACGGATCCCAAATATCGTGTTGCACGAGACCAAGGGAAATATTCTTGATTTAAGCGAGTACAAAGGCAAAAAGGTAATTGTAAATTTCTGGGCTGCATATGATGCTTGTTCGAGAGCATTGAATATCAGGATGCACAATTTTGTGAAGGAAAATTATCCGGATATTGCGTATTTGTCTATTTCTTTTGATGAGAATAGAAACGTGTTTGAGAAGACGATACGCTGGGATCAGCTCGAAATTGAATCGCAATTTTGCGACGAAAAAGGGCCCCGTTCCGAGATATATAAAAAATTTCGCTTAAAGAAGGGTTTCAAAAATTATTTGATTGATGAGAATGGGGTGATTATTGACATGAATGTTACTCCGGAAAAATTGAAAATCATTCTTTAATTTCCGCCAAAATGGTAAAGAGGGAACTGTTCTTTAAATTAATTCAGAACAGTTCCCTCTTTGTATTTTTACCTACGAAGATATTTATTTGAATTTCCGGGTTTTTATTTGCCGGAATTTATATCGATAACAGCAATGTCTCCTTTTTTCATTGGAAGGGAAATATATTCTTCTTGTTCACTTTCACTGTATTTTTTCTTGTTTAGTCTTATAGTCCGGGCATAGGTGGGGATTTTTATTTTGAATGTATGGTTTGCACGGGATTTAATGGTGATGGATGTTACTTGTTTGTTTTCCCAGTGTGCATTTACTTCTCCTCCACCGCGGACACACAAACCCTTGAAACTGCCGGTTGCCCAATTGTCGGGAAGCGCAGGGAGCAATTCGATATATCCGTCTTGACTCTGGATAAGCATTTCGGCAATGCCGGCTGTTCCTCCAAAGTTTCCGTCGATTTGAAATGGCGGATGAGCACAGAAAAGATTGGGATAGGTTCCACCTCCTTGTCCTGACATGGATGTTCCTTTATCGATAGCCGGTTGAAGAAGGTTCTTTAAGAGTTTATAAGCTCTATTTCCATCGTGAAGTCGTGCCCAAAAGCTTATTTTCCACGCGCGCGACCAGCCGGTACCTCCATCTCCCCTTCGTTCCAGCGTTTTACGGGCTGCTGCAGCCAATTGAGGTGTTTTGTAAGGAGATATCTGATTAGAGGGGTATAAAGCATATAAATGCGAAATGTGGCGATGGTGCGGATCTACTTCTTCGTAGTCGTATAACCATTCCTGCAGGTAGCCTTTGGAACTAATCTGTAAGGGAGGTAATTTGGGTTTTGCTACCTTGATTTTTTCGACGGTTTCATCCCGCGTATCGAGGATTTCGGCAGCTTTGAGTACATTGTCAAATAATTCGTGAATAATTTCCACGTCCATTGTCGGTCCCATACATACATAAACAGGTTCGTTGCTTCCCGGAAGGTAAAAAGCATTTTCCGGCGATGACGATGGGGCAGTTACCAGCCATCCATGCGTGGGTTCTTCTATCATGTTGGTCAGAAAAAAATCGGCTGCTCCCTTTAGTGTAGGATAAATGGTTTGCAGATAGCCGTTGTCTTGTGTGAAAGCGTAATGCTCCCATAAATGTTGACATAGCCAAGCTCCTCCGGTGTTGGTTGCTCCCCACGATGCATGTTCGGCCGGTGCAGTAAAACGCCATGGATTGGTAATTACATGAGCTACCCAACCTTTAGCTCCATAAAACGTTTTTGCAGTAGTGGTTCCTGACGTGACAAGCGATTGTGTGAAATGGAGCAAGGGTTTGTGCAGCGCTGAAAGATTGCACACTTCTGCAGGCCAATAATTCATTTGAACATTGATGTTCAGGTGATAGTCGCCATTCCATGGCGTTTGCAAGGTATTAGCCCACAGCCCCTGTAAATTAAGCGGAAGAGAATTTTCGCGCGTTCCGCTAATCATCAGGTATCGTCCAAATTGGAAGTATAATGCGGCAAACGAAGGGTCGTTGTTTTGCTGAAAATCTTTCAGACGTTCATTGGTAGGCAAATCGTTGTTTTGTTTGCCTAAATTCAGTTCCACGCGATCGAATTTATCACGATAAGCGTCGATATGCGATCTTTTTAGTTTTTTATATGGAGTTTCATAGGCTTTTGAAAGCAATTTGTCCACACTAACCCGATAATTTTTGTCCAACATGTCGGTAGAAGTGGAGATAAAAATGATTGCCTCATCGGCTTTGGCAAGGGATATTGAGGAATCGTCGGACGAAAGTGTGCCGCCTTTATTGATGATTTGTACCTTGGTAAGGTAACGAACCCCTTTATCGGTATTGTAGCCATCGTTCAGCTGTCCTTCCATTTGCAAGACATTGTTTTTTACGGAAATTGTTGCCCTTTCGGGACGAGTGAGGGTCAATTCAAAATCAATGGCCTTTTTCTTGTTTGAAGTAAGGCGGATGAGCAGTATATCGTTCGTAAACGAAGCAAAGTATTCACGTGTGTATTGCGTGTTTCCTTTTTGAAAACGGGTATAAGCAACCGCCTCGTTCAGCGAAAGTGTTCGTTGATAGTTGGCGGGGAGGCTGCTTTCAGGGTACGAATAACGAATATGTAAATCTCCGAGCATCTGAAAACATCCGTACGGGGCATCTTTTGCCTGCCCGAAAGCCGATCCTTTTCCTCCACAGCGGAAATGTTGATACATGATCTTTTGGGCTTCAAGATTTTTGTCTTCGAGCAACAATTTACGGATTTCGGGCAGGTAGTTAATAGCTTCGGGATTCAACGCTTCCAGGTCCTCGCTTCCCGACCACATGGTGATATCGTTCAAAACGATATGTTCTGTATGGATACCTCCATCGGGCATCATCCCGATGCGTCCGTTGCCGAGTGGAAAAGTAGCTTCCCAAATTTCGGCAGGTGAAGTATATTGCAATACAAGATTGTTTTCTGTAGTTTTCGATGCACACGCCGGAAGCGAAAGCAGAATTAAAAGAAGGGCGTAAAAATATTTCTTCATATCAATACACTGCTACGTTAGACAAAACCGGACATGCTTTAGAATCCAAGATTTTTACCCTTATTTTTTGTGTGGTCACGGGATCAACTTGAATTATTCTTTTGTAACCGATGGTTGTTCCTTCGGAAATTTGTTGCCATTTATTATCTTTCCATGCATCTATCGAAAATGATTTGACCCTTTGGCCCAATTTGATGTATTCTTGCAACAGGACATAGGAAACAGTCTGTGGTTTTCCGAAATCGATTTCGAACCAGCCGGTGTGTTCTTTGTCGTCTGTTGCCCAGTACGTTTCTTTATTTTTGTCCGTTACATTCTTAGGAGCATATTTTTTCGATTTCCCTCTGTAACCGGATGCTTTTACTGAAGCTCCTTCTGCCAAGTTGTTTGCAAAAACGGAATCCAATAGTTGTTTGAAACCTTGAAGGGATTTCACGTCGTTTTCGTGAATCAACCCTCTTCTGTCCGGCGGGACGTTCAGCAATAGAACAGAACCCCGGCCTACTGAAGTCAGATAGATATCAAAAAGCTGTTCCGGAGTTTTCACCAATGCATCTTCTTCCGAATGGTAAAACCATCCCGGTCTGATCGATACATCAACTTCGGCAGGAATCCATTTTGTGCCGTCAATAGATCCTGTTTTCAATAAGTCGCCGATTCCCGGTTTTCCTGGATAAAGCGTATCGGGTGTGAGGGTATTCCAGTTGGTTTCACCCGCACATCCCTGTTCGTTCCCTACCCATCTGATATCGGGTCCGGCGTCGCTAAAGAAAAGGACTTGTGGCTGTATGCTGCGTATCAAATTCAACGTAGTTGGCCAGTCGTAATAGGTTCTGGAATCTATCTTTCGGGTTTCTCTTGCACCTCCGTAATACCCGTCTCCACCGTTGGCACCATCAAACCACATTTCGAAAACGGGGCCGTAATCGGTAAACAATTCCTTGAGTTGATTTCTATAATAAGTGATATAAGCCGGTTTTCCGTAATCTTTGTGGTTTCTGTCCCACGGCGAAAGATAAACTCCAAATTTAAGGTTATATTTTCGGCATGCATCGCTTACTTCTTTCACGATATCGCCTTTCCCGTTTTTGTATGGACTGTTTTTTATGGAATGTTCCGTATATTTTGACGGCCACAGGCAAAAACCGTCGTGATGCTTGCAGGTTAGAATTACACCTTTAAATCCGGTTTCCTTGAGGGTCGAGATCCATTGATCGACATTCAAGGCCGAGGGATTGAACAATGTTGGGCTTTCATCTCCGTATCCCCATTCGCGACCGGTGAAGGTGTTGATGGTAAAATGAATGAAAGCGTTTGTTTCCATTTCGTGCCATGCTAGTTGATTTTCAGACGGCACAGGCAATATCGGTGCGGGGGGTTCGACAGCATATACACTCTCTACCGCAATTGCCAATAATAAAATTACTGTTTTAATCATTCCAACGTATTTCATTTTCATCAAATTAATTATATTGTATACTAGTTTTTTGTATCGTAAGGAATAGGTAATTTTTCCGATTAATTTTTTTGTTATCATTATTCCGGATTGTTACCCCCGCCGGTTCTTTCATTTATCTGGGAATAGTCGAAATCGACATATCCGCCCGTGTTTTGTGTAGCATAATTAAACAAACCGAAACGGTATCCCATGAAATGGGGAATGGTGTAGGCCATTTTGAGCGGTGAACCAATCGGTTTCCATAACTTTTCATCCAAACTGTAGTAGAATTTTGCTATGTCTGCCCTATCTTTAAAGTTACACTCGGCTTTAAGATAGACTGTTTGACCATTAATCGGTACCCGTTCCATTTCAACGGTAACATCCGATTCGGCAATCATCAGTTTCCCAACACCCCAAATCATATATATTCGGCCATCGTCGTCAAAAAAGAGGGTATGATCATGATAGGCCGGGGCAAAAGATATCGCATCCCAAGGACCTTTTTCGATATCGTTGGTGGTGTAAATATAGGT
>JAAZMQ010000091.1 GCA_012798745.1 Bacteroidales bacterium | reverse complement strand
CTTTGCTTTTACATCTACGTATTCATTGTCAACATAAAGATTACATTTTAAAGAGTCCTTAGCATAACGTAGATTCGTCAATTTAATTTTATTGCCTTCTCCAAATTTAACTTCCCCTTCCAACTTATTGTCTTTTTCAAAAAAATACAACATCCCTTTTTCGTACCCATAAGGTGCAGAAGGCACTTCAAATTTCCATTCACCAACAAGACTTTTATAATCTTGATCTATACCCGCATTTGTGGAAATGGCAACAAACGCAGCAATACATGCAAAAACCAACATCTTTTTCATTTTCTCATGATTTTAAAAAGTTATACAAATTGAAAGCTCTGTGTTACACAGGAAACAATAATCGATTTCAATCATTCAAGGGACTAAGATAAATATTTTATTTAGATAATTCGGTTCTTAATTCAACATTCATATTCAATATCTTAAATCATAACATCGTTATGGATAGATTTTTTCTGTGCAGAACCTTCTAAAGCATAATGCTGCAAAAAAAATACCGATCGAATGCAATGATTTTGTTGGCCTAAGGTAACCATTTTGTTTTTATGTTTCAACACAAAGCCGGGAAAAACATCAGCGTTTGTGGTAGTTGTCGTAGCCGGCATGCACCAGCCGCTGCAATTTGCAGAAGTTGCGAACATATTTTTCGGTTACCCGGGGTTAATACCCGGTCAGTAGATCCGTTTGTTGCCGGTTACTTTTTCTTGCCAATCGATAAAGCAAAGGGAGGAATATTTTTCACGGAATGGTCGGCTTTCGAAAATTTGTTCGTAGTTTTGCATATTGCAAAGCCTGATTCGTTGTTTTAGGGCAATTCGAACGATTTGGATGCCACATTCGAGCGGCTTTTTCACGAACCGGTGCTTTGACGCTGTTCCGCGTTTTTCAAAGAACGAAATATTCGGAAAAAACTCTTCGGAACGGTTATCATGATAATCGGTGCGGTACTCATTATTTTGTTCGAATCTTGATTCAAGCTATAAATGCAATTTTTTGAATGGATAAGCAGAATATAAGCGGTTTTGTTTTGACCGGCGGCAAGAGTTCGCGGATGGGCTCCGATAAGGGGTTGATGCCGTTCGATCGTAAACCGTTGGTGCTGCATGCGCTGGAAACACTTGAGGAGGTTGCCGGGCAGGTTATGATCAGCGCCAATGATGCGGTGTATCGCCAATTTTCGCATCCTGTGGTGCCGGATGTAGTGCACGACATGGGGCCTATGGGCGGTATCTACTCCTGTCTTCTTCAATCTGCAACGGAGTTCAATATCTTTTTGCCGTGCGATATGCCTTTTGCCCCGTCTGATCTGTTCGTTTTGTTGTTGCAACATATCGGCGACCATCCAAGTGCCGTGCCGGTGCACGACGACTATAAAATTGAACCGCTTTGCGCGGTTTATCGAAAAAGTTGCATGGAAACGTTTGCCAAATTCATTGAGAAAGGCCGCTATAAGGTGCTTGATGCCCTCGATCAGTTAGGTTATGCGGCTGTGAAGATTGACGAAACGACACCGTTTTACGGCAATCACTTGTTCTTCAACCTGAATACCCTGCCCGATTACCATTATGCGCTTCAATATATCGAAAATCGCAAG